>NZ_JADYXI010000021.1:0-89843 GCF_015864375.1 Pseudoalteromonas sp. SWYJZ19 | reverse complement strand
GGTCTTATTTAAGCTTCCAGCTAGACGAGAGGATAGAAGATATCCCCGATGGGTTAAGCCAAAACCATCTAAGTATCCCCATAAAAAGAAAAATGCCAGTCAGCTTAACTGACTGGCATTAAGCCAATGGCTCTTTTTTGTTATTAGCTTTTTAAAAAACGTTCTATTTTAGGTTTTACTGTAACCGACATTATCAGCATTATAGTTAAACCTATTGGTAATGCGGCTAATAACCCTTCAGTCCATCCAGTTACAAATACACGCATATCTGCATAGCCGATATTGTTAGTAGCAGTAACAAACGCCATCACCGACTCCATTATCAACGCCATAAAAACACTAATCACTAAATTACGTTTTAACTCACTGCTAGGGCGTGTTTATCTTTGTGGATTGAAATTTGTTCAATCTAGGGGCGATTAAATCACGGCGCGAGGTTTGTAACCTAGTGGGCTAAGTAAAAACCGAGCAACAAAGAGTTAATAGTCCCTAGAAAGAACCCTTCGGGCAGCGCATGTTTGGTATTTATGCTGCGTTATCGCCTATTTATGGGGAATAACCACACTACATAGGCTCTGCCTTGCCTAAAAACCAAACACACTGCTGCAAATTCAACCACCAAAGGTCAATACGCCCTAAGTAATAACTTAGCAACTAGCTTATGCATTAAGGTCATCATTACAAAACCAATAGGTGCCATAACTAATACCGCACTTATAAACGAGGTAAACCAGTCTGCATAAAAATGTTCTGTAATCCCCACATTCACATAGGTCATCACGCCTGTTAAGCTCCCGCCAATTAAAGTAATAACACTCATTATTACCAGTATCTTATAAATAAGAGGCGTTTTTTTAGGCTCAACTAGTGCTGGATTTACGGTTACAGGAGTACTCATTTAGGCATACCTTAGACTTTAAATTAGATGATAAAGTCTACTATATCAAATTAATTGACAATATCAACCATTATTTATTTTACCCAATCGCCAACCATATACCTACAAGTACCATTAAGCTGCCCGCTATTCGGTTCATCCATTTAATATTATCGCCACGGGCTAAAAATAAACGTAGGCTTTTGCCACCTGTTGCATAAGCCAACATGCTTAAAAACTCGGTGGTCATTATAACGCCAAGTAATACTAAAAGCTGAGGGGCTACAGCATGCTCAACACTAATAAACGGCGGTAATAACGAGATCATAAACGCCCACCCTTTAGGGTTAGCAATTGCGGTTACAAAACCTTGCGTAAATAACGACTTCCGACTTACGTCACTTGGTTTTGAGGTATCGACCGACATTTTGCCTTTGGCTCGCCACATGTTAACGCCAATATAAATTAAGTACGCACCGCCTACCCACTTTAAAATAGCGAACGCATCTGGGTAATTTAGCATGATGCTTGCAACGCCTAATACCGCAGCTATAGCAACGGTTGCTACGCCTAACAGCTCGCCTATCATCATCCATAATGTGCGGCGCACGCCAATGCTCATACCGAGTGTCATGGCAAGGGTCATACACATACCAGGCGTTATCGACACAAAAAAGAACGTAGGAATAAAAACCGCAAGTGCTGCTACATCAATCATTAATTTACTCTCATATTAAAAGCAAAAACGCGGCTATAAGTAGCCGCGCTGTTACTTACTCATGTTTATTACTATTGCCCAACACTTATCACGGGTTCAGTAATAACCTCTACTGGCTCTGCTGTATCATTTAGCAAATACTTATCTAACCACTGTTCTTGTTCCCACAATACATGTAACAAGCTTTTACGCGCACGGTAACCATGTGCTTCATAAGGGAGCATTACTAAACGCACGTCTTTACCTAGCCCTTTAAGTGCAGCGTACATGCGCTCGCTTTGCATTGGGAAAGTTCCCGAATTAGGATCCTCTTGACCGTGGATCATCAGCATTGGCTCGTTAATTTTTTCAGCATGGAAAAACGGCGACATATTAGCGTACACGCTTTGTGCTTGCCAAAAATCACGCTCTTCTCCTTGAAAACCAAACGGCGTTAATGTGCGGTTATACGCGCCGCTGCGGGCAATACCCGTTTTAAATAAATCAGTGTGAGCCAACAAGTTAGCAACCATAAATGCACCGTATGAGTGCCCTGCTATGGCTATTTTATTTTTATCAGCAATGCCTTTTTTAACTAATACATCAACAGCGGCTTGCGCGCTTGATACTAACTGCTTTCTAAAGTTATCGTTTGGCTCGCTGCCATCAATACCTACAATTGGCATTTTAGGGTCGTCAAACACGGCAATCCCTTTGGCAAGGTAAGGCATTGGGCCCCAATAGCCAATGTAGGTAAATGCATAAGGCGATTCGCGTACTTGCGATGCTACGGCTTTATCTTTGTATTCAAGTGGGTAAGCCCACATAAGTACAGGTAACGGGCCTTGTGTTTTATCGTACCCTGGTGGTAAATAAAGCGTGCCTGAAAGCTCAACACCGTCGTCGCGTTTATAACGTAATTGCTCTTTAGTTACGCCTTTAAATGCAGGGTACGGGTGAGCAAATGTAGTTAGCTGTGTTAGCGTGTCGTTGCCTAAATCGCGTATAAAAAAGTTAGGTTGCTCAGTTTTAGATTCACGAATAGTAATAAATCGCTCACCTTCGTCGTCAAGCAGTGCACGTACACGTTCGTAATATGGTGCTTCTGATTGCCATAATCGCTTGCTGCTATTTGTTTTAACATCGTACCTATCTAAAAACGGTACATTGCCTTGCTCTGATGCGCCATTACCACGCAGGTAAATATAACGCCCACCTACAATTTTAATAACGTTCGCGCCTAAATCGTTGCGCTCGTAAATTGCATTACCAGGGTCTTTATACGCATCGTTATAACTACGCTCTGAAAATAAAACGCGGTTTCTGTCGGCATCTCGTGGTTGCACTATGTAAGTACGAACTTGGCGATCGCTAAAGCGCCAGTCTGTCAGCATGGCTACGTTTTCGTTGCCCCACTCAATACCAGAGTAACGGCGTTCTACTTTGGCAAATAATTTAGGCTCGCGTTTAAAAGGTGCACGTAAGCTGTAAATATAATCATGGTGCTCAACGTCGGTTTTCATGTCGCCGCCATCTTGCGCCTCGGCCCAAATAACTTCAGCGCCTTGATCGGCTCGCCATTTAAAGTCTCGGCGGCCAGTGCGTACACTGTCATAACCTTGCGGAATATTATCGGCAAGTGGCTGTTTTGCCAGCTCTGCTAATGCATAGCCGCGCATGCCCCATATTTGCCATGTGCTTGCAAATCGGCTGTAAGGCACTTGATACGAAAACGGCTCATTAATACCGGCTACTAAAATATTGGTAGAATCAGGTGACACCGAAAACGATTTAAATAAAGAAGGGCTACCTATTGCTTGTGTATTGCCATCAAGTGTTACGTAAGCTAATTGCCCTTGGCCGTAAAACTTAAATTGCGCTTCATCAAACGGGCTTGTTAATAAATTTTGGTAAGTACGTGCTGGTGCTTTTTCGCCGGTACTTTGTTGAATAACTGGCACTACACTTTGGCTGTTATTTTCAAGCCTAGGCTTGCCAAAATTAACAGCGAGGTTTGCAACTATGGCGCTGCTATCTGGTAGCCATTTATAAGGTGATGATGTTAATACCGAATTTAATGCAGCGCTTGAAAGCTCTTTTGCTTGTTTGGTTTCAACGCTGTAAAGCCATAAGTTGGCTTGGGTTGGTTGCTCAACAACAAAGGCTAAATATTTACTATTAGATGACCATTTAGGTGAGCGAATAATGCCATTAGGTAAGTTATTAATACTAATAACCGACCCGCTTTGAACATGCTTTAGCTCCACAGCGCTAAATTTGGCACTCACACGAGAGCGCGAAAAATTAGCGGGATTTAGCTTAATACCAGCAAGCTTAAGCTCTTCTTTTGCAAGTTCATCAAGGGTTACTACACGTTTGCGTTCAAAAAGCGCTAGCCACTGGCCATCGCTCGATAAGTAACTAGTGGGTGCTAACTTAGCGTCAACCAATGCTGCAAGTTCAGGTGATGGGGTTTGATAGCCCTGCTCGGCGTAACTTGTTGGTACTAATGCCGCACAACAAATAAAGGCAACTAACAGCCTAAAAGCGCTCATGTTTTTATCCTTTTGTTATTTTTTACTCTTATAGGCGTATATAAACACGTTTTGCTTTGTTCATAAAGTATTAAGGTAAGTTAAACACCTCTAAAAGATGACTTAATAGTGCTGATTAAGCTAAACTACAGCGCTATTTATTCACCACTGCGGTACTTAAAATACAATGCATAACAAAGCCAAATCAGTCACTATTTTTGATGTTGCAGAGCGTGCTGGTGTATCAAAATCAACCGTATCCTTGGTGCTTACCCAAAGCGATAAAGTGGGCAATAAAAGTAAACAAAAAATACTCAAAGCGATTGATGAGCTAGGATACGTTTATAATCGTGATGCCGCTGCTATGCGCTCAAAACGCTCAAATTTAGTGGCCATAGTAATAAACGATTTAACTAACCCAGCTATGGCACACCTTGCTACCAGCCTACAACTTTTGTTAAACGACAATGGCTTACAAGCCATGATTGTAAGCAGTAATAATAGTCTTGAACTACAAGCAAACGCAGTTAAAAACTTAAAAGAATACAACGCTGCTGCATTTATTATTTGCCCCGTTGCTAGTACTTGCCCCAAATGGCTTGATACGCTCAGCGCGCAACACAAAGTAATTACCGTAATGAGCGAAGTGCCTTTTAGCGCAGCTCCTTGTGTATTACCCGACTATAAAAAAGCCAGCCACGTAGCCAGTATGCATTTGCTCTCACAAGGCGTGACAAACATTGCATTTATAGGCAGTGAACTTACTTTAAGTGATTCACAAGCACTACAAAGTGGCTTTAATACCGCTTGCGCGCAGCACAGCATTACACCATTAGCACCCATTCACTGCGCAGTAAACACAGCCCTTAGCGCTAAAAATGCATTTATAGAAGCATATAAACACAACCCCACATTAAACGCTGTGGTGTGTGCAAACGATATTATTGCTCAAGGTGTTATTGCTGCTATTAACTCATTAACACATCACTGTATTAAAGTGGTGAGCTGCCACCATATTCCTAATAGCGCGGTTATAAATGATCACTTAACCACTGTGGCTATAAGTACAACTGATATAGCCAAGCGGTGCCTTTTAATACTACAAGAGCTACTACAAAATACAGCCCCGCCAGTAAAAACACTGGTAAATGTAAACTTACAAATTAGAGATTCTAGCCAATGAAAAAAGTGCTGGTAATTGGCTACGTATGGCCAGAGCCAAATTCGTCTGCTGCGGGAACGCACATGATGTCGTTATTAAATGCATTTAGAGCGCAAAACTGGGACGTTGAATTTGCAACGCCCGCGCAGCGCACCGATCACATGGTAAATCTTGACGACTTCGGTATAACCAGTCAAAGCATTGCACTAAACTGCGACAGCTTTGACGAATACGTTAAAGCCTATAATCCAGATATAGTCATGTTTGACCGTTTTATGATGGAAGAACAATTTGGCTGGCGCGTCGATAAACATTGCCCACACGCAATTAAAATTTTAGATACCGAAGATTTACAATGTCTGCGTAACGCTCGCCACGAAGCGTTTAAAGGTGAGCGTGAGTTTACAACCAGCGATTTACACTCAGACATAGCAAAACGCGAAATTGCCGCTATTTTACGCTGCGACCTGAGCTTAATTATTTCAAGTTATGAAATGAGCCTGCTAAACAGCGTATTTAAAATAGAGCCAAGCCTATTACACCATTTACCGTTTATGGTTGATTTAAGCTCACTGCCTACAAGTACAAAAACGTTTGAGCAGCGCCAGCACTTTATGACCATAGGTAACTTTAGACACGCGCCAAACTGGGATGCTGTACTTTACCTACAAAAAATATGGCCACTTATTCGCAAGCAGCTACCAAAAGCAGAACTACATATTTATGGCTCTTACCCACCACCAAAAGCCACGGCACTAAATAACCCTAAAACAGGGTTTTTAATAAAAGGTTGGGCCGATAATGCGTTTGATGTAATGCAAAGCGCACGCGTATGTTTAGCACCACTGCGTTTTGGTGCAGGCATTAAAGGTAAATTGCTTGAAGCCATGATTATGCAAACACCCAGCGTTACCACCAATATTGGCGCAGAAGGCATGCATAACGATTTATCATGGCCGGGTAAAATAGCCAACACCGCCGATGACTTTGCCAATGCTGCCATTGAAATGTACACCAATCAAAGTGACTTTGAACAAGCGCAGCAAGATGGCAACACGCTCCTTAATACGCTGTACGATAAAGCACAATTGAGCGCAGCTTTAATTCAAAAAGTCGATTCAATAAGTAGTGATTTAAACGCTCATCGCGAAAAAAACTTCACAGGCCAAATGCTCAAACATCATACAATGCGCAGCACTCAATACATGTCGCAATGGATAGCCGAAAAAAATAAAAAATTAGATTAAAAATGACTAGACACACACCAATTAGTGTTTAAAATCGCGCCCATCGAACGTGGGCATTTTTAGCTGTATTGTCTATATTTTTAGCTTAGTTATCGCAATATTTGGTCCAAAAAGATTTGAAAACTGCAACCTTTACAGAAAAACGCAAATTTATCGTTAAATTGGGTAAAATGCTTCACAAGTATGGTACGCCTGCTTACCGCCTAGAAGCCCACCTAATGGAAGTGGCTACATACTTAGGACTTAAATCGTCGTTTGTTATGTCGCCAACCTCTGTAACGTTTGTTATTTGGACCGATGGCCACGAAGACGAGTACACCCACGTTGCACGTGTAGACCCTGGCGATCACGATTTAGGCTCACTTGCCGACACCGACGACCTTGTAAACCAAATGCTTGACGACAAGCTAAGTTTACAAGAAGTTGATGCGCAACTAGACGCTATTTTTGTAATGCCAAACCCATACAATAAACTTGTTACGGGCGTTGCGTTTGCAACTTCTGGTGGTGCGTTTGCAATGTTAATGGGTACTAGCTGGACTGATGTTATTTGGTCATCGCTACTTACTTTAGTTGTTTATGTGTTTGTGCTTTGGTCTGGGCGCTCAAAACGCGTAGCACATATGCTTGAGCCATTAGTGGCCATAATATCAGCCATACTTGCCTGTGCAGTAAGTGTGTATATAACACCTGAGATAAATATACGCTTGGTGGTACTTTCGGCCATTATTGTGTTTATACCCGGTTTAGCACTTGCGCTTGGTTTAGCTGAGCTGGCAGCACGGCATTTAGTGTCAGGTACTGCGCGAGTCATGGACTCGTTTATGCTGCTCTTTAAATTGTATTTTGGCGGTTTTATTGGCATAGGTATTGGCTTTGCACTTTTTGGGCAAGCCGATTTTGTACAACCTGAGCCATTACCAAAGTGGACCGCATGGCTGGCTATATTTTTACTTTGTAGCAGCCTAATCGTTATTTTTAGAACCAAACTTAAACACGCAGTTTGGTCTATTGCATCAGGCTTTATAGCGTACGGCACCAGTATTGGCTCGGCTATGTACCTTGATTACACGTTAGGTACGTTTGTAGGTGCTTTATCGGTGGGTATATTTAGTAACTTGTTTAACCGCGTTGCTAATGCGCCGGCCTCTATTGTTGCCATGCAAGGCTTAATTGTATTAGTACCAGGAAGCAAAACGTATATTGGCTTAAACTCACTTATTGAAGGCCAAGACTTTGTATATGCAGAGCACATAGGCCAACAAACGTTTTTAATATTTATGTCGCTTGTTGCAGGACTAATATTTGCAAACGTAGCTCTTCCGCCTAAAAAGAGTTTGTAAATTATACTGAGCACTCGCTTTACTTTGATTGAGTAAAGCGAGTAAATCGTTAAGCTAAAAACAACTGCCAAGTAGCAATTTATACCAATGCTAAGTGTTTTAGCTCATTACATTGCACTTGAGTCAAACTCAAAAACCTCATAATGATTCCAGCGTAAAAACAGTTCGCCGCTTTCTAAATAAAAATTTATATCATCACTTGATGGATAGCAAAAATCATCCCAGTGATCACAAAAAATTAGCCAAGGTAATGTAAGTGCTGTTTCTTGATCCCAGCAAATTGTTATTGTTTGCGAATCATTTACTAAGCCCTTTAACCATTGCCGTGTTAATTCACTTCCTTCTGTGGAGTCGAATCTTTTTGCGCCAACCGGAAAGTTAATGGGTGTGGCGGCAATTAATGCTCTTGCTTGCTCTTCACTCAACGGAATAAGTTTGTTTAATGTATCTTTAGAAAAATCACCATGGGATGCGCTAATCCATCGCCATGCTAAAGAAAAGTCTTCAATTTTAATCAACGCTCTATACCTACTTTTACGAACACTTAATTGACTCTACAACACTATTACAACGCTCTAAATACCCTATTAATTTTGGACCTTCGGGGTAGTCAGAGCAATTGCCTATTATAAGGCCTGCAACTTTACCTGCGGGTTCTATTTCTACGTCCATGTATGACGCAAACATAGTGTTGTTTTTGGTTTCAGTCCACGTAAAGTGGTAGTGAGTATTATGTGTACTAAGAAATTTACGATCTGGTTTATTAAACTTACTGGTTGTTGCTGTCAACAACGTATTTTTGTTCTTAACGGTAATTTCTGCGCCGCTTATAGCCCAAGATAATGGCCACTCTCTTGCAATTTCGGTCGAAACCTCACATTCGCCAAGTGAATTAACCTTATCTAAATCAGAAATTATATTTGCGTATTCACTGGTGCGTAAACTGCTTTGCTGAGCTTGAATAAGCCATAAAACAGCAAGCGACAGTAAAACCGATTTCCATTTCATTATTGCTCCGCTCCTCTATGAAGCAGAGGCATTTTATGCGTATTTTTATTAATTTAATGATAAACCATATATGATTTTTTATTTTTGTTCAATTACTTACAAACAACCATCACTTATTAATGGTCGAGAATGACAGTGGGGATTATTACTTTGGCACTTCCCTATTGAGCAAAAATACTCAACAGGGAAGTAACTTAACTAGCGTGACCAGTTAGTTTTAGCAAGCTCTACAATTTCGTTTCCTTTGCCGTTTATCAACGCCTTCATCATGTAAACGCTAAAGCCTTTTGCTTGCTCTAATTTGATTTGCGGTGGCATTGAAAGCTCTTGTTTCGCGGTATCGACTTCTAAAACAACAGGTCCTGAGTGATTCATCATTTCGTTCATTGCCGATGGTAATTTTTCAGGGTCGTCCACATGAATCCCTTTTAATCCACAGGCCTCTGCAATTTTAGCAAAACTTGGGTTTTCTAAATCAGTATCGCTTGATAAAAACCCACTGGCTTTCATTTCCATAGCCACAAAACTAAGTGAGCGATTATTATAAACAATAATCTTTATTGGTAAATTAAGCTGCTTAAGCGAGATCAAATCGCCCATTAACATCGAAAAGCCACCATCACCACACATTGCAATTACTTGGCGGTCTCTATCAACAGATTGAACCCCCATTGCCTGCGACATCGCATTTGCCATAGAGCCATGATTAAACGAGCCAATTAAGCGACGCTTACCATTCATTGATAAATAACGCGCAGCCCACACTGTTGGCGTACCTACATCACAAGTAAAAACAGCATCGTCAGCCGCTTGCTCGTTGAGTAAACGCGTTAGGTATTGCGGGTGAATTAAATTTTGCGAGGTTTTTCCACTGGCTAGTTCATCGAGATCTTGTCGAGACTCTTTGTAGTTTTTAACACATTTTTGTAAGTGCGAACTTGTCCGCTCACCTTTAATATAATCAAGCAATGTGGTCACTGAATTTTTAGTATCCCCTAACACGCCACAGTCAATTTGCACGTGTCGCCCGAGTGACGCAGCCTGATTATCAATTTGCAATATGGTGGTATTTTCAGGATAAAAAGCACGATAAGGAAAACTAGTACCAATCATTAATAACGTATCGGCTTCTTGCATTGCATGATAGCCCGACGCAAAGCCAATAAATCCAGTCATACCAACATCATAAGGGTTATCGTATTCAATAAACTCTTTACCACGCATAGCATGCACAATTGGCGCTTGTAATTTTTCGGCTAGCGCAACAATTTCGTCGTGGGCATCCTTACAACCAGCACCACACAATAAGGTTACTTTTTTACTTTTATTAAGATGAGTCGCCATTGCTTCAATATCAGATAAAGCGGGGGTATACGTTGCTGGTTTTGGCACGTTCCATTTTGGCTTGATAGCTTTAGGCATATCTTTTAATGCAATGTCGCCAGGTAGCACAAGTACACTCACGCCTTTGTTTAATATTGCTTGTCGCATTGCGGTTTCTAGCAGGTACGGCATTTGCTCGGGGCTCGAAACCATTTCACAATACACACTGCATTCTTTAAATAATTCTTGCGGATGGGTTTCTTGAAAATAACTACTGCCAATTTCAGATGAAGGAATGTGTGCGGCAATAGCTAATACCGGTACATTATTACGCTGACAATCAAATAAGCCGTTAATTAAATGAAGATTACCTGGCCCGCAAGAACCCGCACACACCGCAAGCTCGCCTGATAAATGCGCTTCGCCGCCAGCTGCAAATGCTGCTACTTCTTCATGACGTGTGCCTAGCCATTCAATTGTTCCCATTTTTCGCAGGCTTTCACTAATGCCGTTAAGTGAATCGCCAGTTACTCCCCAAATGCGCTTTACGCCCGCTTGTTCGAGGGTTTTAGTAATAAAACTTGCGATACTTTGACTCATAATATAGAACTCCTAAATATTAAGTTATTCTGTAAATTGATTTTTTGCCTCTGATCTATCAAGTAAGTCATCGTTTCGAAATGCGCTCAATTATTGAGAATCGATAAGCTTAGGTATTTTGATAATGATAGATATATTACTACTGAGACTTTACTAACAAACGATACTCCTAGGTTTACTGCCCCCCATACTGATACATAAAACATGAATGTCCGCTTTAAAGTGTTTATGAATATGCGGGTGCGAGATTTTTAGTGGCTTAACTATGAATATGTTATTATGCGCTCAATTATTTTACTGAATGCTTTTCTCTTACTTCTATGTCAAATTCTGCTTTGTGCTTTACATTATTTTCTCAAAATATTGATTCTCTCGCGCTTCCTGAAAAGTTTACTTTCCCTTTTTATTACGAGCCGCAACCTTTAGCTGTAGCAGCCACAAAACAATTACAGCAACAACTTGAAACGTTAACGCATTTAAAAGCAGAAAATGCAGGTAAAATGTTTGGGGTTTTAGTGGTGCAAAATGCTAAGCAACAATTAGGCTTTTTAAGTGCTTATTCGGGGCAAATTGAAGGTGATAAAGGTAATATTAGCTTTGTGCCGCCTGTTTCTAGCATGCAGCTGCAAGACGATAGCTATTTGGCTCAAAGTAAAATAATTAACGATATTAATGCTCAAATTGAGCAGTTAGAAAATAGTGAACAACTGCATGAAGTTAATAGCAAACTTGATGATGCAACACAGAGTTACCAGCAAGCACTATTAGCCCAACAGGCAGTAATGCAAGCCGGTCGCCAGCAACGAAAAATACAACGTACCGAAGGCGAATTAGAGCTTAGCGAAAGTGATTTTGAGCAGTTAAAAAATAAGCTTGCAGGGCAAAGTATTGTAGAAAAAAAGCAACTGCTGGCACTTAAAGCCTATTGGCAAAATATAATCGAGTCACTGCAGCAAACACACATCAATATTTCTGATGAAATTGCTCATTTAAAAAAGCGCCGTAAAACGCTTTCTAAAAGCTTACAAAAAAAGTTGTTTGCGCAGTACAAATTTTTAAATGCAAATGGTGAAACTACAGACTTAAATGCCATATTTGCAGCATTACCTGAGCACACTCCTCCTTCGGGGGCTGGCGATTGTGCAGCGCCTAAATTATTACAATACGCCTATAAACATGACTTAAAGCCACTTGCTATGGCTGAATTTTGGTGGGGAGCTGCGCCAAAATCAGCAATTAGGCAGCATAAAAACTACTACCCTTCTTGTTATAGTAAATGCCAACCAATACTTGGGCACATGCTAAAGGGTTTAGATGTTGAAGATAACCCGCTACTTATCAACCCAGCTCAGGGTAAAGATTTAAGTATTGTTTATAAAGATGACGACTTACTTGTGGTAAATAAGCCTGCTGAGTTTTTATCAGTACCTGGCGTAAATATTGAAGACTCAGTTTATATGCGCATAAAAACGCAATTTCCAGAGGCTTCAGGCCCGCTAATTGTGCACAGATTAGATATGTCGACCTCCGGCTTATTGATGATTGCACTTAATAAACGCGTGCACAAAGCGCTGCAAAAGCAGTTTATTGAACGCACCATAGATAAACGTTATGTCGCATTAGTTAATGGTAACGTAGCTGAGGATAGCGGAGTAATTGATTTACCCTTAGTGCTCGACTTTGATGATAAACCGCGCCAAATGGTGTGTTACAAACACGGAAAACCTTCACTTACTACCTGGCAGGTTTTAGAGCGTAATAACAATATTACCCGATTACAGTTATACCCTAAAACAGGGCGAACTCATCAATTAAGAGTACATTGCGCGCACAGTTTAGGTTTAAACATGCCAATTATAGGCGACACACATTACGGACAAAAAGCCGATAGATTACATTTACATGCAGAATACTTAGCATTTACTCACCCAATTACGGATAAACGATTAGAGTTTGAAGTAGCCGCAGATTTTTAATAAAAACACATAGCTACAACCACTATATTATACAATGTGTTGGTTTTTATTAATTAAATTGATATCGTTTATGGTCTTTCTATTCAATGATGAGTATAAAAAAACGGTACAAACCCAAGTTTATTAAGTAATGTTAATAAGTACTTCAATAATAAAAATAAGTCAGCAAAGGATTAACATGACTAACAATACACAAATAAAGGTTTTAGGTAACACTTTGTGGGCTAAGTATATTGTTCTCATTTTATTTTTACTTTTAAGTAAGCTTTCCTCAGCTAACGGCGACTCATTAAGTGCAACTTTACACGCACTAGACTTTGACACGACTCAAGTCCTGATCAATAACATAAAACTAAATGAATTAGACTATCTTCAAAATGAAGACAAGCTCACTCAAGCGTTTAAAATAAGCAAAGAGCAAAATTGGAAAAAACTTCATCTAGAAGCGGCCGCTTTGTATGCGGAGTTACTTTTTAGACAAGAAAAATACGAAGCGTTAAACACACACTTATCCTATTACTTAAAGAACAAAGAGTTACCAAATCGAAAAAGTGTATATTTATTTATTTCTCGAATCACAACTCAAGTCTCTAGCAAGGGAGGCGAACCCAACTCCAGCACACACGCTAGCCACCAAATTAGAAGAGAGCTTGCAACAGCATTCAACTAAAGAAAAAATCATTATTTTACGAGCACTTGCTTACTATTACACCGATACAGATGCATTGAAAAAGACCCTAAATGTTGCACTAGAGGGGCTAGAATTAGCATTAAAAGATGACGATTCAGCATCTCAAGGGTACTTTTTTAGAAAAATAGCCGATGCATATAATTATCTAAACGAAAAAGACAAAGCCATATATTATGCAAAAAAAGCGGTTGCGGCCTATGAGCAAACACAAGATGGGCTTTTTACTGCAAAAGCATACTGGAGCTTAGGCAATGTATTGCTTGAAGTAGAAAAACCTAAAGATGCCTTAATATACCTAGATAAAGCATTGCTCTATTTTAAAAAAGTTAATATGCAAAAAGGCTTAACCTTTGCTCAGTACTCAATTGCCAATATTGAGTACTTACAAGCAAACTACGATAAAGCTTTAACTTTAACTAAAGAAAACATTGAGCTTGCTCGTTCTGCAGGTGTATACGACATGCAACTCGCATCGCTCATTTTGTTAGCTGACATATATATAAAACAAGATTTAATCGAGAGAGCAAATGAAGCAAACGATGAGGTGTTTTTAAAATTAGATAAATTCAGCCGCAGTATTTATAAAGCCGATTTTTTAAGTAAACGCTATGAGCTAAAGCGACGCCTTAACTACACTGACGAGGCTTTTGAAGCAATTGAACAAAAGCTCCTTTATACAAAAAAACACTACGAAGCAACTAGTGAAAATAATATAAAAACACTACAGGTGCAGTTTGAAGTAAAAGAAAAAGAAGAAAAAATACAGCAACTAGAGTACGCAAAAGACATTAGTGAACTACAAGCTAAAGAAGAGTACCAACAAAAAATAATTTGGCGACTCAGCGCTGCTATTGCATTTATTTTAGTGATTGCTTCATTATTTTTATTTTATCGGCAAGCCCGACAACGTCAAAAATATTACGATATTTCATTAACAGATTATCTAACAAATTGCCCTAATCGCAGAGGAATAATGCGCGCAGCAGAAGCAAAGCTTGGTGAAGGTAAAATGACGATAGCAATTGTTGACTTAGACTACTTTAAAAAAGTTAACGACCATTTTGGTCACGATGTTGGAGATTTAGTTCTTATTGCCTTTGCAAAAGCTGCAAAAGAAACACTATGTAATGATCATCAGTTTGGTCGTTACGGCGGCGAAGAATGGTTATTTGCACTAAATACGGTTGATGAACGAATAATTCGCGATATATTTGACCAGCTCGCCATTAGCTTCGCCAAGCATTGCAGTAATATAGAAGACTTTCCTAGTGATACAAAAATCACCTTTAGTGCAGGGGCCTCTGTAAGTGGCCCTTTAAAAAGCACACTAGATGTTCTTATTAAACATACAGATAAATTACTTTATAAAGCAAAAGAAAACGGAAGAAACCAAGTCGTTGTTGATTAAATAAACACAGCTAAAAGTATTGGCTCATTTACTTGACTAAAGCCCATCTAAGATCATTTTTTTGATGGTCTTTGCTTTTACAAAATGATCTAATTTATGGGTGTGTATCCACCAAGTAGCAGCTTCCATAAGTAGCGCTGGGTCGTCGTTTTTATTAGCAAAAAATGCATAAAAAGAAAGCCCTACATTTTCGCCTTTAACTGCTATTTTTTTATCGCATACGGTAATTATTTTTGCTCTTAGTTCTTCCCTCATACATACCTTATTTAATTATATTTTTACTATTAAAATACGCCATTTAAAACGCTAACGATTAGCTGTAAAAGGCTTCTATCAACCAAGCCATGATTCTCAAGCTCTTTATTAGGCGTATTTACTTTTGCAGCTTTGCATTCATTATCTAATATCTCATTTTTACGTGTATCGGTTTCGTATGCAATATCTGCTTGTTCCATACATTTTGCCGAGCCTGCGTAAGGCTGTGCCGCACAAGCGCTTAGTAATAAAAAAAGTGGAATTGCTATCAATAATTGCTTCATAACTAATCCTATTTTTACGTAACTTATTTACTTTAGACTATAGCTGCAAGTTAGCCGTATTTACTTTTCTACCTCCATTACAAAAAATTCAAAAAAGAACGTACCTATAGCATCAAAAAAAGTGTCGTTTTTTTCATCCTTTTTAATTTGTGCGCTAATGCATTGATTATAAACTTCTGAGCTTGTTTGAGCGCCATTTCGATCAACCGTTTCGGCCTCTTCAATGCATAAGTTAGGGTCAGAACGTGGGGCTGTACTACATGCACTTAATAAAGCGCACAGCAATAATGCGGCGATGGGGCTTTTTGTGTTCATCCTTAAACTATCCTATTAAGTTAACGTGCTACCTGCATTTATACCGATTGGTATTATATGTGGGAGTAATACATATAGATTGTACCTAAATAATGTTGCTACTTTATCACTGCAATAAAATAAACAACCAGTAAATATTTGTAAGGTTCTGTAGGGATTTATACTCACTTCTATAATTGAACTACGTAAAAGCCTGAAATTATTGCATTCATATCACTGTAAAATTTACAGTGATAGCAGCCCAAAAATAAAAAATCAAAATAAAAGCAATAAAATACATCAACTTAATATTTGGCATTTAGTTTGCTAGTTAGTGATATAAGCAAATAAATTGTAAAAGGATTAGTTATGAATATTTTTGAAGCACTACGTCATGACCATGACAAACAACGAGAATTGGTAGATGCGCTTATTCAAACGCACGGCGACACAGAGCAGCGCCACACGCTAATGGACGAGCTAAAAACAGAACTAGAAGATCACGCAAAGTTTGAAGAACGTTACTTTTACAACCCACTTATGTTTGATGACTTAACTCATGAAAAAGCGCGCCACAGCGTAGCTGAACATCACGAAATTGATGAATTAATTGAACAACTTGAAGATACCGAAATGAGCTCGTCTGCATGGTTAGTTGCAGCTAAAAAACTGCATCATTTAGTACATCATCATTTAAGTGAAGAAGAACACGAAGTATTTCAATTAGCGGGTAAAGCACTAACCGAAGGGCAAAAACAAAGCTTGGCAAAGCAGTATAATGATGCAATGCACTAATACTTTTTATTTGTGAGTAACTTTACTCACAAATAATTGAACCACCTTATATATACTCCCTTGTGTACTATTGGTTATAAGCCACTTGGCTTATAACCATTTTTTTAAGCCTATATGCTAACTCTTCTCTAGTAAGGGTGCTTCTGTCGGATCAAAAATTCGATACGCCACTAGCTTTAAACCATCGTTAATAAAAAACCACACCAAAGCATATGCCCACACAGCAAGTGCCCATCCCCATCCTAGTGGGGTCATAAACACACCATAAACAGCAATAAGTGTTGCTATAACTTGCGTGCCAAATACGGCGACCATTAATATAGCAGACGGTTTAATAGACCAAAATGGACCTCGGGTACGCGCTAAAAATATAGTCAAATGCCCTGCTACAGAAAGTAATAAGTACATTAATGTTTGAAGATGAGGACGGTCGAGTTCAAATACTTTATCTCCTAAGTAAAATAAACCAAAGGCTGCAATTGGCCCTACAATTCCCAGCACAGATGCAATACCTAAAACGAGCCGCATATTCCATGTCTCGGGCTTATTTTGATAATGCACATTGTCGTATGCAATAGACAAAATGGCGGCATCGTTAAGTAAAGCAAGCATTACAATCATGACTGCTGTTAACGGATAAAAGTTAAAAATTAATATCGCCATTGTCATAAAGAGTAGTACGCGCAGTGTTTCAGCAACCCTGTAAATAGCGTAACTGTTCATGCGTTGAAATATTTTTCGGCTTTCTTTAACTGCATCAATAATAACCGACAAGCCATCGGTCATTAACACAATTGATGCTGCTGAACGCGCTGCATCTGTAGCACCCGATACAGCAATGCCACAGTCAGCTTTTTTAAGTGCTGGCGCATCATTTACGCCATCTCCTGTCATGCCAACAATGTGCCCTCTATGCTGAAGCACATCAATAATATGGTATTTATGCTCAGGGAATACTTGTGCGAATCCGTCAGCACTCTCGATAGAATCATCTAACTGTGTGGCTTGATGATACTCAGTTGCACCAAATCCACTAGCATCAAGAATGTTTGTCCCTAAACCCAGTTTACTTGCAGTTTCGCGCGCAATGGCTACTTGGTCGCCCGTGACCATTTTAACACTCATACCCATTTCTTTTGCATCGGCAATGGTTTGTATTGCTTCTTCACGCGGTGGATCAAAAAGTGGCAATACGCCTATAAATTGCCATTTACCTTGCTCGTCTGTTTTAGCAACCGCTAAAGAGCGAAACCCACGTGCTGCAAATTCATCTATTGATGCCTCAACTTGAGTTTTAACTGCCTCAATATTAGCCGACAAAGCTAAAATAACCTGCGGTGCACCTTTGGTCACTTTAAATGTTTTGCCATCATCATTTTTAACGATTGCTTCAGTACGTTTGCTCACAGGATCAAATGGCTGAAAATGCTCTATATGATAAGAATCTAGATGCTGCTCAGCTTTTACACTTTGTAATACTGCTAAGTCAATCGGATCGTTATTTTCTGAGCGAGATGCTAATGCCGCGTACAATATAACTTGCTCAGCAGAGCCTTTATTTATTGAGTTTTCGATATAAAACGGGTCACCCAACGTTAATAGGTTTTGTGTCAATGTGCCGGTTTTATCAGAACAAAGAATATCAACACCCGCTAGCTCTTCAATTGCAGCTAAACGTGTTACAACCACTTGCTTTTTAGCCAATAAACGAGCGCCTACAGCCATAGTAACTGATAGCACTGTTGGCATTGCAACTGGTATTGCAGCAACAGTTAATACGAGTGCAAACTGTAATGTGGTGATCATTGGATCATCGCGAAACAAAGCAACAATAACTATAAGCAGTACTAAAGCCGCAGCAAGCATTATTAAATAATTACCAATTTTAAGCACTGCACGCTGAAAATGACTTGCGGTTCGCTCCCCTTGCACTAACTGTGCTGTTTTACCAAAAAAGGTATTAGCGCCGGTTGCGTATACTATTGCCTCTATTTCACCTTGGCGAATAATAGAGCCCGAATAAACAGTTTCACCCGCCGACTTTACAACCGGTAACGACTCACCCGTAAGTGATGATTGATCTACTTCTACTGAATCACCATCGAGCAAACGCGCATCTGCAGGCACTATATCGCCCATCCGCATTCTAATAACATCACCTGGTACAAGCTCGCTGGCATTTAAATTTTGCCATTGAGTATCGCGGCGAACGCGTGCTTTGTTAGCTAATTTTGCTTTTAATGCGGCAATTGCATTACCCGCTTGATGCTCTTCCCAAAAGCCAACCAATACGTTAGATAGCAATAAAACCAAAATAATAAAAAAATCAGCCCAGTGTTTAGCAAGTGCCGATAAAATAATAGCGGCCTCGATCATCCACGGTATTGGCCCCCAAAAGTAAGATAAAAATTTGAGTAATAAGTTTGTTTTTTCTTCGACTAGTTCGTTAGGCCCGTATTGTACCAATCTTTGTGTTGCGTCAATTTGGCTTAACCCGTCGGGTGATGTTTTTAGTTTTTCTTGAAATTGTGCTAAATCGAGGTTACTCCATTCATCACTATTTTGATTGTTTGTTGATTTATTTGCTGAACGGTTTGGTGATTGATGTACTGATGAGATTTTGACCTTTTTCATGCAAGCCTTCTATACAACATTGAGTTGAATAATTTTTAAAACCGACTAACCGTATAGCCAACATAAACTAAAGCAGTCGATATTGTTCTTAAAAATGTATTAAATTTGATCTAACGCAATATTGAGACTGAAATAAAATGAAAAATTTATTTTAAAAGGATGACTAAGAAATTGGGTTACGAGGAGAATTGCCGAAAGGCTATATACGGGGCCGAAGTAGTAAATAACTTAGCCCCGTGTACTTTTTAGTTACAGCTCTGTCGGCTTATAACGATTAGTTTTGATTACTTTACAGTAAACTTAACGTCTTGGTCACGTAGTAAGTAAAGTGCAAAACACGCTGCCCACATTGGCCACGCTGTAAAGAATAATAAGTTGTTAAAACCGTCTATATACTGATTGTACGAAGAAAGCGTAGATAAGCCGTGCATTACAAAAATGATACCGTAAGTAACGCGCTTTTTAATACCCGCTAAAAATGCCAACACTAAAACAAGTTGAAGAGCACCAATTACATAAGCAACAATATCAGATGAGCCACTAATACCGTAAAAATGTTCAAAAATACGTGCGCTATGACCAGGATTTACGAATTTATCAAACGTCCACATAACCATTACAATAAACACGCCTAAACGCAAAGATAAAAGTGACCATTGTAAACGGTTTTGAACATCAGAATTGATTGAGCCTGTCATAAAACTTCCTTAAATAAATATTAATAAACGCTGAAGTAACCTAGACCGTATAAGTTATTTTTTATTTCAAAAAAATTTAATTATTTTAAATAAAAAAGTAATTAAGCCTTGTAGTAATAAAAGTGAAGCTTATTTTAGGAATTTTAAAATGCTGCGTAAAAGTTAACAATTTTAAAATGTTAGCAGGTGAAAAGTAGTCTATAATTAAAAAAGCCCATTAAAAGCAAATATTTACATTCACTCTAATACAATCGCTCTATTAATATTTTACCAACTAATAAAACAATAGTACTTAATTACCACCTTTATAATGCATCCGTTTTGTTATGTTCTAAAAAACAAAAAGAATCGAAATTTTACTGAAATTTATTTTTAATCCTTTCGGTCTTTATCGCCAACAACATTTTAACCGTAGAGAGAAAACGTTTGAAACACGCATATTTAGCACTTTCCCTAGCCACCATATTAAATACACCACTTAATGCTTTTGCAGCCGAAGAATCAAAAACAACAAAAGATGGCGCAATAGAGCGCATTGAGGTGGCAGGCCAAGTTATTAAATCTCAAGGTCTTTCGGTTAAAAACGCCACTGTAGACGGCCCTTTTGGCGACAACTTAGCCCTACAAGATATAGCCCGTTCAGTAACACCAATTTCAAGCGAGTTAATAGAGCAACTCAATATTACGACTTTACAAGACGTGCTCGCAGTAAGCCCTAATACCTATTCAGCCAGTGGTTTTGGGGCACCCAGTTTACCTACTATTCGTGGGCAATTAGGTGAGCTTTTTCAAGATGGCACACGCCGCCAAGCCGGTAATAACGGCTTTGGTGTGCCCTTATCGTTCAACTCTATAGAACAGATAGACGTGGTAAAAGGCGCGCCGCCGGTATTATTTGGCTCAAGCCAACGCAACGGTGGTTTTGTAAACTTACATTCTAAAAAAGCATCAACTGACGAAAGTAAAGGCAAAGCAACGGTATCTGCAGGTCGATGGGATCAGTACAGTGTTTTAGTGGATTACAGCGCACCGATTGTAAAAGATAAAGTAGGTTTTAGAGTAAGCGCTGAACACATAGATAACGGCAGCTACTACGACTTTTCAGGCACAAAGAGCGACAGCTTATTTGCATCATTACGCGTATTACCCGATGACAAGAGCAGCTGGGATATTAACTTTGAGTTATACCAAGTTGAATTTACCGATAACGCAGGTATTAACCGCCCTACTCAAGCGCTAATAGATAATGGCCTTTATATTACCGGCCAAGGCGTGCAAGCAAATGGCAGCACAGTACCGGCAGCAGGTTCAATAATCTCACCAACTGGGCAAGTAAAAATAGATCGCAGTACAGTGCTCACCGATCCTGATAATCAAAACGAAGCCACTACTTATTTACTACACAGCATTTATAAGCGTGAACTTTCAAACAATGCATCAATAAAAAACATTACGTATTTTCAGCACTTACAACGCGAAGAAATTGCACAAAATAGCTTTGTTGAAATTATAGATGGTGCCGATACCGCGCAAAACCGTACCGAGCTTACCTACCTTTGGAATAGTAATCAGCAAACAATTTTTGCATTTGATGTGCGTTATAACCGCGTATTAGGCTACAGCCAATTTACAACAGAAGCCGATTTACCTATTGATTTAACTGGCCCACTTTCAAACCGCCGCATTCCTTTAACTGATGTACAACAAGCGCGTTTAATTGAAATTAGTCCAGGTGTATTTGTATCCCCTGGTGGTCAATATGATATTAATAATGACGGCAGTGGCGACTTTAACTTATCAGACACTACTGATTCGCGTTCATGGCAAACAGGTTTTGCTATTCAGCAAGATTCTGATTGGACAGATAAGTTTCATACAAGTGTTGGCTACCGCATTGATTTTTATGATGTAGACGCGCACGACCCAATAGCACCAGAGGGTGAAATTGCAGCTCGCGATAGCATTAACGATAAGCTACATTCTGGGCAAATAAGCTTTAACTACCGATTAAACGGTGATTACACCACTTATGGTGCAGCAAGTTACAACGAAGCCACATCAAATAGCATGGCTGGCGGCACGTCTCTTGGTGGCGACAACACGATTAGCGCGCAAAACTTTTCAACCGAAAATACTTTAGTTGAATTTGGTTTAAAATACGCACCAACCGACAGTGATTGGTACGCCGATGGAGCAGTATTCAGCCAACGTCGTAGTTTACGTAATCGCGATGGTAGCAATACCGGCATTCGTACTACCGGCTTTGAAAGCCAAGTATTTTATGATGCTTACCCTTATTGGCTAAGTGCTGGCTACAGCTATATTGATGCTCGCTACGATAATTCTGCAAGTAGCCAAGATTCAGCTCAAGTAGCCGATGCATTTGACAACTCACGTCCAGATATTATTGAAGGTACCAGTGTTGGCGCACCTAGCTTTACCGCTTTTGCACCTTCAAACACCCGTGTACAGGGTATCCCTGAGCAATCGTTCAGCTTTAACGGAAATTATTCAATTAATTCGAAATGGCAAACGGGTTTTTCAGGTCTATATACAAAGAGTTACCCATTAGATTTTTTGGCGACAGTAAAAATTCGTGATCAGTACACACTAAACGTAAATACTAGCTATGCTTTTACGCCTAGTACTAAATTACGTTTAGATGTAAATAACGTCACAAATCAAAAAAACTGGCGCCCAGTATTTGAAGGCGGTTACTTTGGTGCAACTTTAGCTTTTCCTGAGTTACCAATAAACGCAAAGTTAACCCTTACGCATAATTTTTAAAGACTAGGGTCTATTGACCTTTTAAGATTGAATTTGCAGCAGTCTGTTTGGTATTTAAGCAAGGCAGAACCTATGTGGTGTGGTTACTCCCCATAAATAGGCGATAACGTAGAATTAATGCCAAACAGGCGCTGCCCTAAGGGTTCTGCCTAGATGCAATTAACTCTTTGTTGCTCGGTTTTTACTTAGTCCACTAGGTTACAAACCTCGCGCCGCGATTAAATTGCATCTAGTTTGAACAATTTTCAATCCACAAAGATCAACAGACCCTAATTAAGAGAGAGAACATGATTAAAAAAATATTTTTATTATTGATTGCAGCGGCCGCAGTAGGCTTGTTCTTTCACTTTAATTTGCATCAATTGCTCACGCTTGATGGCTTAAAAGGGTCGATGGATCAGTTTAGCGATTACAAAGAGCAATCACCGCTACTCGTTATTGGTGGGTTCTTTTTATTGTATGTAGTGGTAACGGCTCTCTCTTTACCGGGCGCAGCTATTTTAACACTTGCAGCAGGTGCATTGTTTGGTTTAGTTGAAGGCTTATTGGTTGCATCTTTTGCATCAACTATTGGCGCAACACTTGCCTTTTTAGTATCGCGCTACTTACTACGTGACACTATTAAGCAACGCTTTCCTGAGCGCTTAGCTGCAATTGACGCAGGCGTTGAAAAAGAAGGTGGATTTTACTTATTTACTCTTCGTTTAGTACCGGTGTTTCCGTTCTTTTTAATCAACTTACTAATGGGTGTTACCTCAATAAAGTCATGGACTTATTACTGGGTAAGCCAGTTAGGTATGCTAGCAGGTACATTTGTATTTGTTAATGCAGGTACGCAACTGGCCAAAATAGATAGCTTATCTGGAATTTTATCATTCAACTTAATTTTATCATTCGCTTTATTGGGTATATTCCCTTTCATTGCAAAAGGAATCTTAAACGTGTTTAAAAAACGTCGCGTATACAAAAACTACACTAAGCCTAAAAAATTCGACCGTAACATGATTGTTATTGGTGCAGGCGCAGGTGGTTTGGTAACAAGTTATATTGCTGCTGCTGTTAAAGCAAAAGTAACCCTTATTGAAGCGGGCGAAATGGGCGGCGACTGTTTAAACTACGGTTGTGTTCCAAGTAAAGCAGTTATTAAAAGCGCTAAAATTGCAGAGCAAATTCGCCATGGTGAAAACTACGGCTTAGAAAACGCAACACCGCAGTTTTCGTTTAAAAAAGTAATGGCACGTGTACATAAAGTAATTGCAGATGTAGCACCACACGACAGTGTTGAGCGCTACACCGACTTAGGCGTAGATGTTGTAAAAGGTTACGGTAAATTAATAGACCCGTGGACTGTAGAAATTAAGCTTAACGACGGTGGCACGCAAACACTCACCGCTCGCACCATTGTTATTGCCACTGGCGCACGCCCATTTGTACCACCATTACCTGGTATTGAAGAAACAGGCTATGTAACAAGCGATACATTGTGGAATAAATTTGCAGAGCTAGACGAAGCCCCTAAAAAGCTTGTAGTACTAGGCGGCGGTCCAATTGGTAGCGAATTAGCACAAAGCTTTGCACGTTTAGGTTCAAGCGTTACGCAAATTGAAATGGCAGAGCGCATCATGATCAAAGAAGACCTTGAAGTGTCTACTTTTGCTCACGAAGCGTTAACCGAAAGTGGCGTTAATATTTTAACATCGCACCAAGCACTTCGCTGTGAAACGCGCGATGGTAAAAAATTCATTATTGTTAAACATAACGACAAAGAAATAAATATTGAATATGACGAGCTATTATGTGCCGTTGGTCGAAGTGCACGCCTTAAAGGTTACGGCCTTGAAGAGCTAGGCATAGAAACAAACCGTACTGTAGTAACTAATGAATACCTTGAAACGCTATACCCAAATATTTTTGCAGCGGGTGATATAGTGGGCCCGTACCAGTTTACACATGTGGCAGCCCATCAAGGTTGGTACGCAGCGGTAAATGGCTTATTTGGTAACCTTAAAAAGTTTAAAGTAGATTACCGTGTTATTCCATGGACTACGTTTATTGACCCAGAAGTTGCACGTGTTGGCTTAAACGAGCAAGACGCAAAAGACAAAGGCATAGACTTTGAGATTACTCGCTTTGAATTTGAAGAGCTAGACCGTGCAATTACCGACAGCGCTACAAAAGGCTTTATTAAAGTAATTACACCCAAAGGCAAAGACAAAATACTCGGTGTTACTGTGGTGTCTGAACACGCTGGCGATTTGATTGCTGAGTTTGTACTGGCAATGAAACACGGCTTAGGTCTTAATAAAATATTAGGTACTATACACAGCTACCCTACTTGGGCTGAAGGTAACAAATACGCAGCAGGCGAGTGGAAACGCGCTCATGCACCTGAAAAAGTGCTTAACTTGCTTGAAAAATACCATACTTGGCGTCGAGGTTAATTATGTTTAAAACACCTCTAAAGGCATTACTACTTGGCTCGGCTTTAGTTGCAACATCGTTTGCAACGTCATTTACAGCCCAAGCCCAGAACATGCACGATAGCTGGAATACATTGTTAAATAAGCACGTTATCGAAATTAACCAAGGTCACAGTACTGAGGTTGATTACGCTGCTATAAAACGTGAGCATGCACAGCTAAAAACGTATTTAGATTCGTTAACGGCGGTAACGCAAAGCGAATTTGACGCATGGGAAAAGCCTAAGCAACTCGCTTTTTTAATCAATGCTTATAATGCGTGGACTGTTGAGCTTATCGTCTCAAACCTTGCCAGTAAAGAGCACCCTGATCTTAAATCAATTAAAGACTTAGGGAGCTTTTTTAGCTCACCATGGAGTAAAGAGTTTGTGCCATTACTTGGCAAAACTCGCAGCCTTGATGATATAGAACATGGTTTAATACGTGGCAGCGGTAAATACAACGACCCACGCATTCACTTTGCAGTAAATTGCGCGAGTATTGGTTGCCCAGCGCTTCGAGAAGAAGCGTATACAGCCACTGATTTAGAAAGCCAATTGCAAGAGCAAACGGTGCGCTTTTTATCAGATATGACACGTAATATGGCTCAAGAAAATACGCTAAGCGTGTCTTCTATATTTAAGTGGTACGGTGATGACTTTGAAAATGGCTTTAGAGGTGCAAATACGTTACAGCAGTTTTTCTTGCAGTATCCTGACGCTCTTAAACTAATACCCGCTCAGCAAAAAGCACTTAAAAATGATGACATGAAAGTTGAATTTTTAGACTACAACTGGGATTTAAATGTTCGCCATTAAGTTTTGGCAAACACTGACGCGATACAGCTTTTGCTGTGTCGCGTTTTGCGTTTGTACAATCGCAAATTTAGCTGTTTTTTCGAGCACTGCGTTTGCTAATACCGTTATTAACTCAAATAGTAAAAGTAATTTAGTAATAAACACACAACAGGGATCTCGCTGGCAACAAGTTCAAACACTTGGTAGCAATCAAGATGTATACTTTTATGCATGGGGCGGCGACGCGCAAATAAATGCCTATATTCAATGGGCTGCAAAACAAGTTAAAACTAAGTACAACATAAACTTAGTACATGTAAAATTAAGTGACACCAGCGAAGCAGTAAGCCGTGTACTTGCCGAAAAATCAGCAAACAATAACAACCAAGGCAGCGTAGATTTAATGTGGATCAACGGGGCTAACTTTGCCACCATGAGCGAGCACTCTCTTCTTTTAAAAGAATGGGCGAATAAATTACCTAACTTTGCATTAACTGATCCGGCTAACAACCCTGCTGTAACCTTTGATTTTGGACTACCCACCAATGGAATGGAAGCGCCATGGGGGCAAGCGTCACTTACGTTTTATTACGACAGCATTGCAATAAATGGTAATGCAAACAACAAATTGCCGACTACATTAAACGAATTATTAAACTGGAGCGCGCAAAATCCTGGTCGCTTTAGTTACCCAAAGCCGCCTGACTTTTTAGGCATGAGCTTTTTAAAGTACGCCTTAGTTGTACTGCATCAGCAAAGCAGCGAAAACATTAAAGCGCAGCTAAACCAACCAGCTACTACTAAAAACACGGCGCAAGTGTTAACCCCTTTGTGGGAGTTTTTAAATAAACTGCACCCAACACTTTGGCGTGGTGGCACTCATTTTATGCAAAGTGGTGCTCAAATGCGCCGCCTAGTAGACGATACAGAGCTGAGCTTAGCCTTTACTTTTTCTGCACCAGAAGTACCGGCAGCTGTAAAACGCTATGATTTGCCAAACAGCATTCGCAGCTATGCAATGAGTGATGGCAGTTTAAGTAATACCCATTTTGTGGCAATCCCTTACAATGCAACCCACCAGCAAAGTGCGCAATTAGTGGCTAATTTTTTAATGAGCCCAGAGGCGCAAGCTGAAAAACAAAAAGCGCATATATGGGGCGATAAAAGCGTACTTATTCAATCAACGCTAACGCCTGATCAGCAAGCCTTATTTAAAACAGCTAAACCGCATCCAAGTGCACTGCCTTTAAACAGTATTAAACGCACATTGAGCGAACCTCATCCAAGCTGGGTAAACGCCATTATGCAAGGTTGGCAAACCCGTTATGGAGTAAGCCAATGAGCGTTATTTCAAAAAGTGTCCCCGTAAATACCAAAGCAACAACGCAGTGCAGCACCGATATGTTTACGCGCATTGTAAAATTTAGCCCGCGATTTTTACTCGCTTTACTTATACTACCCGTACTTGGTGGCTTAATTAGCGTATTGCTGCCTGCCTTTGGTTATGCGCCCGTACTTGAGCAAACAACGTTTAGCTTGCAAGGTTTTAATGCCCTTTGGCAAACACCTGGCCTTACCCAAATGGTTACCTTAAGCGTTGCAACAGGTTTAATAAGTACTTTGCTTGCATTTATCATTACCTTAATGATTTTAGCTGCGTTTTTTAATAGCCCTTGGCTTAACCGAATTCAGCGTTTATTGAGCCCTATATTAGTTATACCTCATGCCGCCGCAGCTATTGCAGTAGGTTTTTTAATTGCCCCTTCTGGTATGATTTCACGCTTAGCGTCGCCTTGGTTGAGCGGCTGGGAACTTGCGCCAAACGGCATGTTTCCGCATGATTCGTTCGGTATTAGTATAATTTTGGGCTTAACACTCAAAGAGCTGCCTTTTTTACTATTAATGGCACTGGGTGTACTTGCTCAACCTGAGCTTGGCAAAAAGTTACGCCAACAACATAAGGTTGCGCTTAACTTGGGTTATTGCCCAATGACCGCCTTTTTTAAAGTAATACTGCCCAGCCTTTATCCACTGCTGCGTTTACCGCTTTTAGCAGTGCTTGCCTATGCCAGTGCCAGTGTAGAAATGCCACTTATTTTAGGCCCAAATACACCACCTACGTTGGCCGTTGCAATAATGCATTGGTTTAACGATGTTGATTTAAACCTGCGTATTAAAGCCTCAGCGGGCGCTTTATTACAACTGGCTGTTACAGGCGGTTTGTTAGCCCTTTGGCTTGGCGGGGAAAAGGCCGTAAAAGTGCTATTTAGCGACTCTCTCACTAATGGAGTGCGCGAATACGGCGGATTTTATTGGCAAAAAATAACGGTCGTACTCACCGCATTAGTAATTAGCTTTATACTATTGTCGCTTATTGGTTTAGTTATGTGGTCGGTTGCAGGTTTTTGGCGTTTTCCAGATGCAATGCCTGAGCAATTTACACTACTGCATTTTAAAAGTGCGCTAATGCAAATGGGCAGCCCGCTTTTTAATACGCTAGCAATCGGTTTAGTAACCACACTATTTGCCATTATTCTTACTTTACTGTGTTTAGAATCAGAGCAGTTGAATGACAAACCTATTTCTCGTTTTACCAGTTTAATTATTTACTTACCGTTATTAGTACCCAGTATTGCCTTTTTGTTTGGGCTAGTATGGATACAACAATTGGTAAATAACCAAGCCGCATTTTTTAATGTGGTACTTACGCATTTACTGTTTGTGTTGCCTTATGTGTTTTTGTCACTTGCGAGCAGCTATAGGCGCTTAGATCCTCGTTTTGCTCATGTTGCAGCAAGCCTAGGCGCAGCGCCATGCAAGGTGTTTTTTAAAGTAAAACTACCTCAGTTGTTTGCCCCTATTTTAATTGCAGCCGCACTGGGCTTAGCAATTAGTTTTGGACAATACCTCCCCACGCTTTTAGCTGGCGGCGGGCGCATAGCCACAATAACAACCGAAGCTGTTACGCTTGCCAATGGCGCAAGCAGACGCACCAGTGCCGTGTACGCTATTATGCAAATGGCGTTGCCACTTATTGGATTTATACTGGCATGGGGTTTACCTAAATATTTTTTCAAAAGTGCACGTGTTTAAAAGTACGCAAGTTTAAAAGTGCACATATTTAAAGCACCCATGTTTAACACTATCAGGGTTAAGGTTTTTTAATGCAGTCATCGTTACAAATTAAAAATTGTCAGCTTTATCGCCAAAATGAGCTGTTACTTAGCTTAAACGAGCAAGTTAATGGCGGTGAAATTCTGACTATTATGGGCCCATCAGGCAGTGGTAAATCAAGCTTATTAAATTGGCTTACAGGTACTTTACCAAGTAGCTTTAAGGCCAATGGTGAGGTGTGGCTTAATGGTCAAAATATCGATAACACCCCTCCACACTTGCGCCATATTGGAGTGCTTTATCAAGACGCTTTATTGTTTTCTCATTTAACTGTTGCTGGTAACATTGCCTTTGCAATGCCCAAAGGAAATAAAAAACAACGCCTTGAAAAAATAGAACACGCACTTGAGCAAGTAGGTCTTAAAGACATGGGTAATCGTCATCCCGATAACTTATCGGGCGGGCAGCAAGCCCGTGTTGCATTATTACGTATGCTGCTGAGTGAACCTAAAGCCATTTTACTCGACGAACCCTTTAGCAAACTCGACACCCAACTGCGTGTTGATACACGCGAACTCGTGTTTAGCCAAATACGCGATCATAAGCTACCTGCAATTATGGTAACTCACGACCATAGCGACGCCGACGCTGCAAGTGGCAAACTAATTACTTTAAGTAGCGCACTTTAAATACATAGCTTTAAACGCATAAGGCAAAAAACATGCTAGACAAATTTATCACCCCTATAATTAAGCCACTTTTAACACCTGTGGTTATGCTTATGCATAAACGCGGCATAACTGCCGATCAGCTCACTGTGATTGGCTTTTTAGTTGGCTTATTAGCCGTGCCATTACTGGCATTTGAAATGTGGTACGGGGCATTAGTTGCCATTGCTTTAAATCGAATTTTAGATGGACTTGATGGCGCATTAGCACGCTATGCAAACCAAAGTTCAAGCGCGGGTGGCTTTTTAGATATCACACTCGACTTTTTATTTTACGCGGCTATTCCGCTTGGCTTTATTTTGGCAAACCCAGAGCAAAACGCGATAGCGGGATCGTTATTACTTGCCACTTTTATTGGTACGGGCTCAAGCTTTTTAGCTTTTGCGATTGCCGCCGAAAAATTTAAACTCGAAAAACCGCAATTTAAATACAAAAGCTTTTACTACTTAAACGGCTTAACCGAAGGCACTGAAACAATAGCGCTATTTATTGCATTTTGTATTTGGCCGCAGCATTTTGCCATTATGGCGAGTATTTTTGCCGCAGCGTGCGCTATTACTATTTTTACACGTATACATGGCGGATATCATACACTTAAGCAACAAGAAGCCGATGCTAACAAAGCAGCTGAAAACGTGCCTAGCAGTGCAAATTCTGAGGTAATAAATGACTAACGAAATATGGTGGCGCTTAGGTTTCTTTTTTAGCATTTTAGTTATTATGATGCTGCTTGAATCGCGTATGCCTGCGCGTACATCTCCCATTAAAAGGAGCACACGTTGGTTTGCTAATTTTGGATTAGTGTTTGCATCATCAGTTATTGCGCGCTTAGTGGTCCCTATTGGGTTAACTGCCGTGGCACTTTATAATCAAGAACACGGCATAGGCTTATTTAATCAAATCGCCATGCCAAGCGTAATAACTATTGTTTTAAGCATGCTATTACTCGATATACTCATTTACTGGCAACATAGGTTATTTCATAACGTGCCTATTTTATGGCGTTTGCACCGTGTACACCACGCCGATGCACATGTAGATACCAGTACAGGCCTGCGCTTTCATCCTATCGAAATTGTGCTGAGCATACTTATAAAGCTCATTGCAGTTACTGCCTTAGGTGTACCTGCTATTGCAGTATTAATATTTGAAATAGCACTTAATGGTTTAGCATTATTTAACCATGCAAATATACGCCTACCTAATGCCATTGAAAAACCACTGCGTTTAATATTAATGACGCAAATATTGCATCGAATCCACCACAGCCAAGTGGTTAGCGAAACTAACTCTAACTATGGTTTTAGTGTAATTTGGTGGGATAAATTATTTGGCAGCTACAAAGATAAAGCAAAAAAAACCGACGCAGATATAAATATTGGCTTAAAAGAATACCCCAGCCAAAAGCAAAATGCCTCATTGTGGGGCTTATTGATCATGCCTTTTAAAAATAAGTGAGCATAAGCTCACTTAGTTAATATATTACATCAGGTTATTTACTTTTTATATTTTTTATTGCTTTTAAAATGTCGTCTGGGCGCTGAAAAACTGCCATATGATCGCTATTACTTAGAGGTATATATTGCCCACCCGATTGCTCACTAATTTGCTGGCTCCATAGAGAGCCCTCTTGTTGCCATAATACTAAATTATCGACGAAGTCAGGTTCTGCATTTTTAATATCATACGATTCAAAATCAGTATCTATAACGGAGATTGGAGTGGATGTGGCTATATCGGCACTAATAACACGATTTAAATCATCATGATAATTCATAATCTCTCTTGCTCGTGTTACTTGTTTATCAATTTGAGTACGGCTTTGGCTTATTAAATCAAAGTACGGCCAATTCATTTCTGCTTTATGATGTGAAGGGATGAGTGTTTCGGTCGTTGTACGTTCATCAATTAATTTATCTCGAGTCCTTTGCGTCCAATTACCTTCTTCTATATGTGTGATTAAGGTATCACCCGCGTCTCTATACCAATATACGGGCCAATCTTGATACAAGCTAATAGAGTGTGGCAGCAAAACATCGGGGTCAATCCACACCATACCGTTAAGGCTAGTTACAAATTGTGAATCAGGTGAATTTTGCCATAAGTGAGCCAAAATATTTGCACTGGCAAAGCTAACAATAATTAGCTCCTTTTCATTAAGCAGTCCTAACGTTTTATCTAATGCAGGCACAAAAGAAGCATACGATGGTTGCTCAGCAGGGCTACTAAAACCGCTTCCAAAGCGTTCTATGACGTGTACACGATGAGTTTTTGCTATCAATGGCTGCAGTAAAGCAAACCAAGCACTGTCACTATGAAAGTTTTTATTAAAGCCCGATAAAAGAATAATCGCGGGCCCCGAATGTTCAAGGCCCATGCTACGTACATGTACATCGATTTTTTGTTGTTGATCAACGCGATATAATTTTGAGTAGGTATCGAGTTTAGTTTTACTTACTGTATCAAAAAAGCTTATTAATTCTTCAGTGGTGTTAAAACTACTAAATGCCCAACTATGCCCACCGCCTTCAATTGCTACCAATTGGTTGATATAGCTATCATTTTTAAATGTATATTTAGCGATTGCCTGACTTTTTTCTAATTGTACACCCGAATCAATACTGTTTTCTTTGGCTATTATTTCAATAGCAAGCCTACTTGGGATTAATCCAAAATTTGAATGAGTTTTACCTTCAAAGGGTAAAGTCTGATCATTTGTGCCATGTACCATCATGTAGTTGGTGTGATTTACTATCTCGCATCGTTGAGACAGCTGCTCTGACATAGGCGAGGCAACTGATGCTATGGCCGCAAACTTTAAACTACTATTACACATTAAATTTTGTGTAAATAAACCTCCTTGAGAAAACCCGACCGCAAAAAGCTCTCCATCAATAATGTTGTATTTAGCTTTAACATCATCAACAACATTTTCGACAAACACCAAATCATTAATGCCTAATCGATGGGGTTTATTGCAATCACATCCTTCATTCCACTCTTCAACTTTTGATTGTGGGTAAACAACTATATAATTTTCTGATGCAGATTCAAACGCAGCCATACTCTGCATATTTTTAGCGCTCTGCCCAGAACCATGAAAAGCTAATAAAAGCTTATAAGATTTTTTTGTATCAAAGTTATTACGTGGTGTTGCCACATAATAACTTCGATTTTTTAATTTAACTTTAGTTAAACCCTTGGGCTGGGTACTTGTTAAACTCGAATCCTTATTAGTACCATTACAACCGGCCATTAATAATGTGACTGTCATTATTTTCAATAATAAATATAAATAAGTACGCATCTTCTCTACTCTCATTAAATATGAGTTGGTAGCAAATCATATACTTATTTGTTGTTGCCATAGTTGACGCTTATGTTTTTGTTGTATTTATGTTATGTTTTAAAAAGCAATGTAATTTCAATATGATAGAGAACCCTATGGCTGTCCATATTTCTGGTGTTATTTTTGACGAAGAGCAGCGAACATTAAAAAATGACAGTCAAACTAGAAAACTTGAACCAAAAGTATTCAGTTTATTAATTACTTTACTAGCAGCTAATGGGAAAATTGTCACTCGCGACCAACTCATCGTTGAAGTCTGGAATAATCGGGTTGTAGGTGAGGGAGCGATCAATCGAACCGTGTCTTTATTGAGAAACCATTTTTCAGCGTTAACTAATGAAAATATTATTGAAACTGTCCCAACTCAAGGGTATCGGTTAGTTGCTACTGTAACGAACACAGATATTTCTCACGATGAAATGCCTGTTGAGCAAAAGGTTGCTTTTAAAAGCCCATCATTCAAGAAACCTGTGCGCAATATCAAAAAAGCATCAATTATTGCAATTATTATAGCTCTGCTATTAACTACCCTTTTTAGCACACTCTTCAAAGTTGAAAACTTAATCACGCCAAATAAATTATTACTTGTTAGTGCGCCATTGATTGGTTTGCAAGGTAGAGAATATAAGCTCTCGGCCACCCAATCTGGGGGACTCATTTTGTTCCATCACCTTGATGAGGATGACCGTCAATCGGTTTATTTATATGATACAAAAACACATACTCAAAACAGTGTACTAACAAATTCGTTGGCGACGATAAGTGCTGATGGAGAATATATCGTTTATGCCACACACATTGATGAACAATGTTTAATTTCGACTTATCATGTACACACTAAGAAAAAGCAGTTTTTATTTTCATGTGATGAGTTCCCAACCTCACTAGCTTGGGGAGAAAACAATACATTTTACTTCAATAAACGTTTTAGTAAATCTCATCCATATCAAGTATATAGCTATAATATAAACACGAGTAGATTAAGACAAATTACAAATCCAAGTAGTAAAAATAATACTAAGGGCGATTTTGATTTCTCCTACAATAACCATAGTAATCAACTTGCTATTGTTCGTTATATAAGCGAAAACGACTCAAAAATAATTATTAAAAATGAAGAAGAAAAATTAAACGAATACGTAGTTAATCTGCGTGTAAAAAGTCTTGTATGGCATTCTAAAAACAATACTTTAGTTATCGCAAACAACAACACTATTTTCTCTTTAGAAGCCGCGAGTGGTGAATATTATTCGATAAAAAAATTAGATTTTACAATTAACTCTTTAGCTATTATCCCAGCTAAATTGAATGCCTCGCTATTAGTAAGTAGTCTTAATGTCGTAAGCGAAATTGTAAAATATAACACTATTAACAGTAGTCAACATGTGTGGCAGCAAAGTGCGCGCACAGAGCTGCTTCCTCGTATGCGGGCAAACACTCAAACTTTTTTGTCTACGCGTTACAAAAGCCATCACTTTTGGAGAGTTAAAAACGACGAGGCCCAATTAATTGATATCGATTTACCCTTTGATCTACAGTTTGTACGCTACGAACTATCTGATGATGGCAGTCGTATTTTATTTACTAAGCACGGCGATGTTTTTGAACTAGATTTAAATAAAAATGCCTATCAAAAAGTGTTTACTAAAAATCACAATAGCTATGTTGCTAATTACGACGCACAAAATAACATTATTTATAGCACAAACGCTTCTGGACAATGGCAACTGCGGTTGTATCAACGAAGTACCGATACACACAGTCAATTAACTTTAAATGGGGGTTATAGCGGCAGAATCGTAGATCAATACCTCTATTACTCTAAATTTAATGTAGATGGTTTATGGCGTAAAAATTTAACAACAACAAGTGAAGAACTTGTTATTAAAAACTTCAATCGAATCAACTGGCTAAACTGGCAACTTATTGACCACCAATTATACTTTTATCGAGAAGCAACGGGAATTTGGACTTTTAATATCAATACTCAAAAAGAGAATTTGATCATGCCAAAACCTGATGGTTTTGTTCACCAGTATACAGTGGCACCTGATCAGCAACATATATTCTGGGTACGCCTAAAAACCATTCAAGGAGATATTTATCAATATGCCTTTTAATTATCGTTTTTAAATATAGGTTGTGTGTTTTTCAAATATAAAATAATAAAAATGCTTTACTATAAGCTGTTTGGCAATACATATGTAAATAAGTAAACTGCTTACGCTCCTCGTATTTATGTATTTTTCAGTCCTGCAACTGGTCTTACCGTAAACTAATTGTAAATAAAATAAACAAATATGTTGACCATTTGCGTACTCCACAATATCATTTGTAAGCGCTTACAAAACACATTTACAAATGTAAGCGCTTACAACACAAAAATACATAGATCGTAAAACAATTAATCTGACAATAATCTGTTGAAACCGGGGTTCAGTTATGAACATTGAAACAACGCACATTACACGTTTACTTGCCGCTATCTCTTTAGTTACGTTAGCTGGCTGTGGTGGCGACTCTGCCACTAAATCAAATTTTGAAAATGTAGATGCCTCTGAACCAGTATCAGATTGGCAAATGGTTTGGAGCGACGAGTTTGAAGGCTCAGCCATTGATACAAACAAATGGAACTATGAATTAAACTGCAATGGCGGTGGTAACAACGAGAAACAGTGTTACACCGACAGCGAGCAAAATGCATTTATTGCAGACGGTGTGTTAAACATTGTTGCCCTACCCGCTGAAGAAGGTGCAGAAAAACCTTATACTTCAGCACGCTTAAATACGCGTTACAACGCTGACTTTACGTATGGTCGCTTTGAAGTGCGCGCCAAACTTCCATCAGGGCAAGGTAGCTGGCCAGCATTTTGGATGCTGCCAACAGATGAAGTTTATGGCACTTGGCCTCGTTCTGGCGAAATAGATGTTTTAGAATCAGTAAATCTTAAAACACCGGATGAAGACGGTGGAATAGAGTCAAGCATCCACGGCACACTTCATTACGGACGCGCGTGGCCAGATAACAGCTCTACGGGCAAAGAATTTAAATTCCCTGAAAATACTAACCCGGCAGATGATTTCCACACGTATGCTGTTGAATGGCAAGAAGGTGAAATTCGCTGGTACGTAGACGGTTACCTTTATGCAACTCAGCGTCAATCAGAAGTTCGTACTAATGCAAGTGACGAGGCTGTAGGTCTAAAACACCGTGGCTGGTTTGCAGAATATTTTGAGCAAGGTTCTGGCGAGCTTGAAACTCACTGGGATAGCGCACCATTTGATAAAGACTTTCACTTATTGCTAAACCTAGCAGTAGGCGGCGACTGGCCTGAAAACGTTAATAATCTAGGTATAGATGCTAGCGCATTTGAAAACGGCCAAACCTTTGCTATTGATTACGTACGTGTTTATCAATGTGCATCAAACCCTGAAACAGGTAAAGGCTGTGAAACTATTCGCCCGGGTTACAATAGCCTAGACGATGCATTGCTTGAAGGCGATGCACCAATTCCTAGCCCACCTTCGACAGGCATTGCAACACCACTGACTATTTTTGGTGAGTCATTTAATCCAAATTGGCCTGCATGGGATTGTTGTGGAGGATCTACTCCCGCAATTATTGCAGATGAAACCCAAGGTGATGTAGTTGAATTTGTAGTAGGTGCAGAACCCACTGTAATGGGCTTTATTAGCCGTGAGATTTTTATTACTGACGAAGCAGGAAAAGCCAGCCCGTTTGATGCTTCTCCAATGTTGGATGAAGGTTACGTTCGTTTTAAAATGAAAGTAACAAATGCACCAGGCACTGCTGATGCAGCTTGGCTTGTAAAACTTGAAAGTAATGAAGGTTCTAGCGCATTAGAAATGCCGATTACAGATAGCATTGAAGGCGTAAGTCCTGTTGTTGGCCAATGGCAAACTTATACATTTTTATTAAAAGATCTAGATGCTGCAAATTTAGATATTAGTGCAATTGATGTGATCATGGTGTTTCCAGCATGGGGCGCAGGTGAAGGCGCTGTTTATTTAATTGACGATGTTGAGATTACTCAAGATAACTTAGGCGTATCACCTGAGCTTACTATTTTTACTGATGAGCAAAATCTAGCATGGCCAATGTGGGATTGTTGTGGTGGCTCAACCCCTGTTGAAGCTATGGATGATGAAGAGCATGGTTTAACCGCAGAATTTAGCATTGGTGCAGAGCCTACTGTAATGGGCTTTAATAGCCGCACATCGTCAGGTGGCGCAGGTGAATCGTTTGATGCTAGTAGCATTTTAGATGAAGGCGTTATTCAATTTGATTTAAAAGTAACGTCTGCACCGAGTGACCCAACTACACCGTGGTTGTTTAAAGTTGAGTCAAACGAAGGTGACTCTGCAGTAGAGCTTGAATTAACGGCAAGTGTTGAAGGCGTAGCGCCAGTTACTGGCGAGTGGCAAACATATACGTTTAAGCTGTCTGATCTTGCAGCTGCTGGCTTAGATGTAAGTACTATAGATGTACTAATGATTTCCCCAGCGTGGGGTGCAGGTGAAGGCTCTGTTTACCGTGTAGATAACGTTAAGATTTATAATCCAAATGCAGCGCCAGCTGCAACGGGTGAGCTTACTGTATTTAAAGATGCAGCTGCCGATCAGTGGAGTATTTGGGATTGTTGTGGTGGCTCTACACCAACAACAGAAACCGATGATGACGCGCATGGCGCAGTAGCGCAATTTAGCATTGGTTCTACTGCTACAGTAATGGGCTTTATTGCTGATGAAGACGTATCGTTCGATGCCTCTGCAATACTTGAAAATGGTGTAGTTCAATTTGATATGAAAGTTGTATCAGCCCCTTCAGATATTGACGCACAATGGCTATTTAAAATTGAATCAATTGGTACATCGAGTGCCGTAGAGCTTGCTTTATCAAGCAGTGTTGAAGGCCAAGTACCTGTAACGGGCGAATGGCAAACATACACCTTCCCTCTTCAGCAATTATTTGATGCCGGCTTAGACATTAGCGCATTAAACGTAATTATGGTTTTTCCTAGCTGGGACATGGGCGATGGCGCGCTTTACCGTATAGACAACGTGATTATTGCAAATCCATAAAACACACACCAATAGGCGCTTAGCGCCTATTGCTACACAACAACATTTTATAAAGCAGAGCTATTATGAACACATTCAATTTTAAAAAGAGCCAACTTGCGGCTTCTGTGTCTCTCATCATTGCTGCAAGCACATTAAACACAGCTATTGCGGCAGAAGCAGAAACAAGCGTTTCATCTGATGTAGAAGTTATTGAAGTAAAAGGTATTCGTGGTTCACTTATTCGTTCTATGGATATGAAACGCGACTCTTCTGGCATTGTAGATGCCATTTCATCTGAAGAAATGGGTAAATTCCCAGATACCAACTTAGCAGAATCATTACAACGTATTACCGGCGTATCGGTGAGCCGTGCAAACGGTGAAGGTAGCCAAATTACAGTACGTGGTTTTGGCCCTGAGTTTAACTTAATTACCTTAAATGGCCGCCAAATGCCGGGCACAGGTTATACACGTTCGTATAACCTTGAAAACATCGCCTCTGAAGGTGTAAGTGCCCTTGAAGTATTTAAAACAGCACGTGCAGACGTGCCAAGCGGTGGCTTAGGTGCAACGGTAAATATTTCTACTGCACGCCCTTTTCAAAAGCCGGGTCAGAACTTTTCAGCAACCGTTAAAGCAAATCACGACTCGTCAAACGAAGCTGGCGATGACGTAACACCAGAGTTTTCTACTGTTTACAGCAATACTTTTGTAGATGACACTTTTGGTTTTGGTTTTTCGTTTTCTCACCAAGAGCGTGACTTTCAAAAACAAAGTGCCAATATTCAAGGCTGGCAAGCAAACGTAGACCTACCTGATTTAGATAGCAGCAACGTTGTTGATAACCGTACAGATACATCAGGTAACTACTACTTCCCTAAAGACATGAACTACGCTATTGAAGACGTAGAACGTGAACGCACAAACGGACAAGTTACTTTTCAGTTTGCACCGGTAGATAGCTTTGTAGCCACATTGGATTATACAGCAAGTAAAGCAGTTACAGGTTCACAGAGTATCGGTTGGGGTATTTGGAACGACTTTGGTAGCAATATTAACGGCTACGAGCTTGATGAAAATGGCACAGCTGTTTACGCCGATATTAGCGGTAACGATGCATCATTCACATCTACTAAAGGCACTACAGAAGTAAAAGCGCACTCTATTGGGTTAAACCTTGATTGGGAAATTAACGATACGTGGCACGTAGAGCTTGATTACCACGACTCTAAAAATGAGACTGACAACGGCGCCGATGACGGGCTAGGCAGTATCGGCCAAGTGATTTTGGGCTCAGACCAGCTTGCTAATAAAATTTACGATTACCGCACAGGCGATATTCCAAGTGCTCAAGTTAACTGGTTAAATGGCACAAGCGAACTAACACCGGGCGAAATTGACTCAAACTTTAGTCAGTTTACACACTCGCCAGGTGAGTCGAACATTGAACAGTTACAACTACATACTACGTGGTACAACGAAAGTTATGACATTGGTTTAGTTAAGGTTAAATTTGGCGCATCACGTACTGAGCAAAACACCGGCGGTTACACTGCATGGAGTGGTTTAGTAGGTGGTCCAGGTTTTAACCCATCTTACACAGAAATATTCCCAGATAGCATGTTTACTCGCCACGATACCTCGGGCCTTTTAGACCAATTTGCTGGCGGTGGTAGCGACTTACAACCTAATTACTACTACACGTATGACTTTGATGAAGCCGTAGCACGTCAAATTGCATATTTAACAGCTGATGTAACAGGCGGCGATGCATACGCCGCCAATGCCTATATGGATGGTATTGACAGCGAAAGCTACGTAGAAGAAATCACTAATAGCTTTTATGTTCAATCAAGCTGGGAATTTGACGTAAGTAACTACTACGTAAAAGTAAATGCAGGCCTACGCTATGAGCAAACAGACGTAACCAGTACTGTACGTCAACGCGTTGAAGATCAAGTTAATTGGATCAGCGCTTCAGAGTGGATCATGCAATACGCTGCTGGCGGCGATGATAACTTCTTAGAGCAACAAGGTGATTACGATGTTTTACTGCCTTCAATCGACGTAAGTGTTGATTTAACTGAAGACGTAGTAGCCCGCGTATCTTGGGGTAAAACAATGTCGCGTGCACCACTAGGTAATTTAGCCGGTGGCCGTAGTTTAACAGGCAGCCCAAAACCAGGTTCTCGTACAGGTAGCCAAGGTAATACAAGCTTACTGCCTTTTGAATCAACAAACCTTGATTTATCACTTGAGTATTACTACGCAGAAGGCAGCTACGCGTCTGTTGGTTACTTTAAAAAAGACGTTGATAACTTTATTCAAACCACCATTACGCAAACTACTATTGATGGCCTATACGATATTTTAAACGGCCCTCGTTACTTACAAGCCGTAAGTGATATTGAATCACGTGGCGAGCAAGCAACAACCGATGCTATTTTTGCACAAATGATTGCTAGCGGTTACGGCAATGCAAATGGCGTTATTGAACCAAACAGCGATGATCCGCTAATTACCTGGAATATTAGCCAGCCACAAAATACCGACAGTAAATCGGTAGATGGTTTTGAAGTTGCCGTTCAGCACTTAATTGGTGAAACCGGTTTTGGTGTTGGTGTTAACGCGACGTTTGTAGATGGCGACGTTGAATTTGATAGCGAAAGTCTTGATCAACAGGCACCGCTTACAGGTTTGAGTGACTCAGCTAACTTTCAAGGCTTTTACGAAAAAGATGGCTTATCGGTTAAAATTACTTACGCATGGCGCGACTCATACCTAATTGGTGTAGGCCAAGCACAAGGCTCAGCTGATGCACCTCCGCAATATGCTAAAGCCTATGGCCAATGGGATATGAGCGTTAACTACGATGTAAACGAAAACGTAACGGTATTTTTTGATGGCATAAACTTAAACAATGCAACCGAAGAAGGTTACGGACGTTACGAAGAGCAGTTCTTATTTGCTAATCAATACGGTCCTCGTTACTCAATTGGTGCTCGTTACACGTTCTAAAGCATCCCTTAGTTAGAATAGTTAAGCCGCTCGTTACAACGAGCGGCTTTTTTTATAACGCTTTTATTTGCTCAAGGAACACATTAGTTGTCCTATCAACAAAAACCTTGTTAGGAATAATTACTTTATCTATTCCTATTAAAACGTTGCAATGGCTGGTTTAAGTATTCACCTTTCATTAAATTACCCTAACTCATTGAGATGGTCGCAAACGATGAGAAATTCGAGGAAATAAAAAAGGCGTAATTTGCACTTCTAAAAGAACCTTTAAAATAGCTGAGAAAAGTATTAACACTAAAAATTACAATTTAGTTGTTCCGTACAACCTGCACCCAAATACAAACTGCGAAAAGCTAAGTGTCTTACTTTATTTGCTTCAATAGTTAACGTGATATCCGTGGGGATTTGAGTAAAAATTTTATGCTTACGTAAACTCACCAAAAATTAAAGAGATAAAAAATCCAATACTGCACGATTTACTTGCTCAGCTTGATCGACTGTTAAAAAATGTCCCGCATCTTGAACCTGTATAGTTTGAACTTTTTTCAGCATTTTATTTGCCCTCTCAAGACTATCTTGATTGTTCATTATGTCATTATCACCAATCATAACTAGTGTAGGCTGAGTAATTTGTTGGAGCTGCTGATCTGAAAATGGTCGCATTTCGGTAATTAAACCTGGTACAGGATTATCATCAAGTGCTGCCACATATTGATCCAAGTAAATAGAGTTAATCAAGTGCACTTTGGTAGACAAAGTTTTTAAGCTCTCTTGAACCTCATCGCGTACAGGGTTTAACGTAAACAAAATACTCGACAATAAGTCACCGCTTAGCTCAATCCAACCGAACGTTTGCGCAGGGCTAAGCAACACCAAAGCTTGAATGCGCGACATTTCATTATTTGATTCTGCTAGTGCAATAGCAGTCGCCTGCCAACCTCCCCGCGAGGCACCAACTAGATTTATCGAGTCCAATTGCAATAGATCAAATAATTCTTGATACCAACTTACCACTTGAGTCATTCCTGAAATATCGGTATCAGCAAGTGAGCCTCCAGAACCAAGTAAATCGTCAATGGCATAAACCCGATAGTGTTCGGCTAATGCCGCTATATTAGGGTACCACATAGCTGAGTTCGCTTGCATACCATGCAATAGAACAACAGCCTCAGCATCTTCTGGCCCTGCTACAATAACCCGAGCCTGACCAAGTGAGGTAGGAATACTAAGCTCGCGATAAGCTACAGGCCACAAACTTAAAGCACGACGATAAAGCTGCTCATTAGATAATGTTTTAGCCGATAGCTTTTGTAACTTAACGTTCTCTATATGACGTTCAGGTATCAAATAAGCCTGTTGCTCAGGTGCCACTGTTACTTTATCGTCAAACCAATCGCACCCAACCAGTAATGTCAGAGTGGTAAGTATCGCAAACGTGCCTTTCCAGATTTTCATCTACATTCCTGTATATAAGATGCATTAGTATTTTTAGTATGAGGGAGAGTTTGGCCCTGCCTATTTACTTGTATTAAAATCATAATTCGTTATGTTACTTTTAATGTCTCAATCCTATCTAAAAATTAGCCTCGACTCGATTGTTTAGTGGTTTTCTAAGCTAAACATCCATCTTAATTTAAAAAATAAGATAATACTTCTAAATTTGTTTTTTAGCCTGGGTATTTGTCTTTTATTGCTTGGTTGCTCTCATCTAATCAATTAAATATGCCATTGTTGCTATTAAACCTGAATTACACGCATGAAAATAACTGCAGTGATGCAGGCTTGGTGCTTATTAATAATTTCAAATGTTATGCGAGTAAATTTTTACAATTACTCACATTAGTTCGCCAATGTGTAATTCGGCGGCTACTAATCACACCATGCGCATAACCCAGTAAAATAATCTTTAGCATTACCGAAGGCGGATACGCAGCAGCGCCCGTTTTGTCGTTGTTATACCACGCGTCAAATCCTGACAAGTCGATTTTATTTTCGACAATATAACAAAGGGCATATTCAAATGTGCCTGGCATAATTTGCTCAGCGAAATTGATAGGAATGAATTTATTTTGACAGGATAAGTCAGGCTTAACTTCTCACCCAAAGAAAGTGCCATAACGGTTTACCATAGGTGAATAATATCTATTAGATCACAGCGAATAGATGGATTAAAGGTTAAAAAACAATCAAGCAAATATAGTAAGATACGTTCCTAAAAAGAGTAATTCTACAGCCTCAACGCCCTGTTTACAGGCAATAAAATAGTTGGTTAAAATTAGCGAGCCAACTGTTTTTTGTCCTTGTTTAACAGCTTATATGGGCATTAATTCAAGTCTATTTCAGGATGTTCTTTAATCCCGTACATTTTTTCCATTATTTTTAAATAAAAATCTAAAGGGAGCATCTTCATCTCTTCACGACGTTTATCTACATTAGTCTCATCTTCTATAGGGCTAAACACAACTTTACCTTCAGTCACGTTAGCTTGAGTACCATAGATTTGTTTCTTTCCTTGTGCAATAAGAACTCTATCAGTTAAAAGGGCAACTTGTTGTCCGCTAACACCTTCGCCATTCAAATATGATTGTTTTAAATAAGGAAGCATTTTTTCTTTAAATGCAACATCAGGTGAATGCTGGATGACTAAAAATGCGGCACCAACTCCCTCAACCCCGACTAAATCCTTTGTAACCCATGAATGCTTTTTGATGATAGTTTTAAGTCTTACTGTATTACTATTATCTATTTTTATCATTTTTTCTAGGAGTTCTTTAGGTGGGTTTTGCCACCCTATCTCACCTATTTTGTTTCGAATATGTTGATCTTCGACCTCCATTTCAATTAGTTCTTTTGCAGAGGAAGGTTAACTTCAGCAAAAGAATAAAAAGGTATTATCAACAGTAATAATAGGTAACGTATCAATTGAACTCTCCTTGTACATATAACGCCCCAAGCAGGGGGTTTTTGAGCGTTTTGCAGTGAGTAAAATTCCCGCTAACTTGGCTTGTTAGGTTGTTGTTTTACGACAAACACTATTGAGCCTCGATGCTGTGATAGTCGGCTGATTTTTCGTAACAATTGACACATACAACAGACATTTTATTAAATGCTCGAAACTTCTCAGTCATACCATCTTCCTCTTCAAACTCCGCTTCACATTTAGAACACCAAGCTTGGAGATCATTAGGTTCGCTTGAGTTCTCAATAAAGCCTACGCGCTCACCTTCAGGCTTCAACAAATGGCAACATACAACGGAAGCAACTCTCTTCCCATGTTCGCCACAATCAACATACATTGGTTCAATCTCGGTGCTCATCTGCAACCTAACGCCCATATTAATAGGCAAAAATGGTTGGCTAAAATAAGTGAACGTAGTGAACAAAAAGCCAACTGTTTTTTGTCCTTGTTGAATTGCTTATATGGCAATTACTCAACACAAAAAGAGCTTGAGTTTACCGAAATAACATCACCAGACTGCATTTCTATTTTAAACGTATTACCATCTTGGCTAATTGTATTTACAGATGCTGATTGTCCCCAAAGGCTTTCATTTGGAATACATACATTTGTACAATCGCTAAACTTAATTACGATATTTTCTAGATGCAATTTAAAGCTTACAAGCGTTAAAGCATTTACCCAATCAAATTCAATATTGATTAGAGTTGCATCATGTAAATTTAAATCTGCAAAATTAGCCATAATCGCCTTGCCATATAACGAGCCTGTAGATTAACTCGCTTTTTATTTGTTTTTATTTGTTTTTATTGATTAATAAACCATAACTGAGTTCCTATTTTGGTTCAATCTATTACTGTACTTTTGCGTAACATATAAAGACGTGTTTGATATTGTTTTAATTGGCGTTTTGGAAGGGATTAAGGGTGCTTGAGTAGCTTTAATTTAGGTTAAAAGGGCTTCCCCTTCTTAATCTATCGTATTTTGCAGCTTTTCTATATTATGAACAAGGTAATACAGTTGCCGCACAATAAATTAAAGGCATTCACTTTCACCAGGCCCCCGTAAGGTCAATTTATTCATGCCTTAAATCACTGTAATATTCCGCTCTTTATTTGAAGTAAAGCAGGCTCAATACGGTCAAGTCATTTGTCTTTCTTTAATAAACAGCTGTTGTCGACCAATTGGTCTGTCTATTTTTACTTTCATTTTGTCTACATAACTCAGCTTTTTGCGTGATTCATTATTTATAAACACTAAAGGCAAAAAGAAAGACCTGAGCCAAATTATTAAGGATGTACTTAACATTTTTCTTAAGTACTTAACTATGACATCCGTGTAGGTAACAAAGGGGCATCTTCCCTAGAAAAAACCAAAGGTCAGCGCACTATAAGTAATATTTTATATACATACATTAAGGTTTCTTTATCACGTAAACTTTAATCAGAGTAATTAATTTTATAGTACTATATTTTGTAAGCTCCAAAATATACAGTTTCTTTTATTGCACCCATTTTACTATAATTGTTTTTCTAAAGTGATATCTAAAAACCTAAACCCACCTGTAGGTAACTGAACATTAATCTTCCCATTTGTGATTTTAAACTCATCCCCTGACAAAATATCTTTAATTTTTTTAGGCGATATAGTGTTAAAGGTTACCTCAGCTAGTGCTGTTTGTGGATTAATATAACCGCCGTCAATCAAGGTTAAACGTAAATTAGTAGGGGATGTTTGCGCAACAACCCAGGCAACATTTCCTTTAACGGTAATTGGTAATAACGCTGATTTCTCTTTAATACTTTTTTCTATCGTTTTATAAAACTCTTTTGCTGAAAAATGTTGTTTTCCATCTGCAGAAACATACTCCCTACCGTCAGTTAAGTACTCTTGCATAATGTTTTTATAAATAGGGTGTAAATGATCAACTAAAGCACCTCTAGCTGCTTTATCATCAGCGAATACGCCCTTTTGTGGTGGTGTAATTAACACTAAACCGTTTGGGTATTGAGGTAAGAAACCCAAACGCCTTTCTTTAACACCTGCGGCATAACGTGAAAAATCCCACTCAGTCACAGGAGCTCCAGGCCATGAGCCATTTAGTCGGCTGAATACCATTGGATTTTCATCTTCGACCTTTTGATCATACAGCGACGTTGTTTTAACATTATTCCCTTCATCTAAATAATGGTTATCTGGTGGCAACATGCCAATATTTACAGGTGAATAGCTTAAAATTTCATTAGGTTTAGGTATGTACAACGCGCCTTTGCCAATTAAATCCCAAAAGGTTTTCATGTGTGTTTGGTCAACAGGAAAATTATTAATATAAGTCGCGCCATTGGCTGCACTATAGATGTACTGTCGCAGAGCATGATTAGGCAACATTTGATGCGAATTTTGTCTTAATCGATCATAACTTGTGTTATCTCGAGCTAAACGCGCTCCCCAATTGTTAACCGAACCACTAGCCCACAAACCGACTCTACCGGCAATGCTTAATTCCATCGATTTATCAGTAGTTTCTTCCATTGCAGGTACAAAAACATCGGCGAATTCACCGGAAATTAGCCTTGACCACCCTTTTTTATAAACCATTGATTGCCAGAACGTGTGCTTGTTCCTTAAAAACAAGTTGCCGTTGAGTTTTTGTGCCGCCTCCGCTAAAGGAAACATAAAATCTTCTAACATTATTTCAAAATCTTTATCGTAGTGAGCCACTTCAGGAAAAATTAAAACAGATTTTTTCCCATTGGCTACTTTTAAGGTTTTAATATGAGTATCTAAACTACGGTAGTATGGATCGTTACCATGACCGCCCCAATAGGCTGCACCAACATCACCGCTATAGAGTTGTTTGGCTTTTTCTAATATTTCTGCTTGCGATAAATCATATTTTTTTCTTCGGTCACGTTTATTTTGATAAACCTTGTTCGGTATTGCAGAACGATCCCAATTTTCAGTACCCAGATTGCCTGAATCAAGAAATATAGGGCTATCGTATTCATTCGTGATGTGTTTAACCACTTTCTTTGATGTCTTATTTATATCAGACATTAAATATACAGGTAATGGTTTATGTTTATATGTCGTTTCTTGGTAATGCGTTAACTGCTGGTTTACCTTGTCAATATTATTCAAAATAGCAGCAATTTTCCCAGGAGGATTTAAGTTTTTAAATTGATTATCCCATCCTTTTTTCGCAATATCTAAAACGTGAATGCTGCTACCACCACTTTGACTACTGGCTAAAATAATTTTATTTGTTGCAGGGTCTTTCCACATATCGTTATACGAATACTTTCCTGTAACCACATTAGTTTTAGTTTTAGCTTTTTTCATAGTGGCAGGAATAATAGTTAAACTATTACCGTAAAGGATAAATATACTTTTTTCACCTTGATATTCAACTAGTTCGGTTTGAGCTATTCGATAACCAAACTTACCGAATATAGGTGATATTGTTTTTAATGGAATAACGGTTTCAGACTTTGTTTTAGGATCATATAAGGCGATGCTTTGGTTTTTCATTTTAGTGCTGCCCAAAAGCACCTCTTGATTTGCGTCGTCATCAATATCTACTACACGTATATCACCAATGGGTGAGCGCATCGCTTTTAATGGGTCAGCAATAAATGGCTTATCTGCGAGTGGTTTAAATAAATATATAGCGCCAGATCCTTGCATTGAATTAACAACACCTAGCACCGCTAAAACATCACTACCGTCGGCTTGTTTAAGTGCTCTTAAAAAGTTGATTGAGTGACGTTTCGCTGGTTGAGAGCGCGCCTGAGGGTTATCTTTGGTTGCTTTGTTTGGGCGCGATTTTTCAATTGAATAAGTTGAAGATGCAATGGTTTTTATTAACTTACCTTGAGTGTCTAAATAATAAAAATTATTATCAAAACCACCGGCGACCACATATGAAGTATTATCTTTTTTTATAGCGGTAACAGAGTACATAGGTGCATCATTAATTTTAAATGACCATTTCAATTTACCTTTGTCGGATAAACAATACACATGACCATCTGCATTAGCGGTCAATATTTCATCATTACCATCACCGGTAATATCTTGTGTCCAAACATCATGGTTCATAAAACCAGACAATTTATTTTCCCATAAAACTTTACCGTCATAATCTACTGCAAATAAAGTCCCCTCGTAACTTGAGCCTACGATGTATGAGCCAGATTTGCGATTAGCTGATCTCACTTTACTAATAGTGTATGGGGTTTCAATACTATACAACGCAGGCGTTACATCAGACCCTAATCTACTAGGACTAGCGGTAGTGCAACCGCTTGTTAGCAATACACATAATACAAGGTATGACATTTTTTTGATTATAGTTTTCATTTTTATCCCTGAATTAAGTATTTACTCAAACATTTGATATTTCTATTATGCGGAAGGATTAAACAAGAGAACCACTTTAATTACTATAATTAAATAGACAAAGCCGAGTCACTAAATTTACTTTTGGACTAAGCGTTCATCTTTTTACTGAACTAGACTGCCACCCTAATGAAATATACAAAACGGTGCCATTAAATTTAATTTTAGATTAATAATTTATCTTTTATCGGCGGGTTATTTCATTTCATCCATTAAATAAGTCATTAGCGCTCTTACTACAAAACAAGACTGTTGTGATCAACTAATTCCGGACAGTGGGTTAAGTTTGTCTTCTGCTACAGCAGGGGCAAGCATTCGATTATAGCTATATGGCCCGCGCCAGTTATAGTAATTCATCAAATAACGTTACCCATAAAGAAAAAAGCACTCTATAAGAGTGCTTTAATTTAAGTTTTCAATCAGGCTATTCGTCTAGCCAATCTATGGCTGCGGTAGCATTTTCAAAGTATTGAACCTCACCCGATATAAACCAGTTACCTATTTTTGCCATTCGAGCTTGCCACTCTTTATTGCCGTAAATAGCTACTTTTTTAAATTCTTTAGAGTGCTTAACACCTAACTTGAGGTCATCCCACGCTGCGCGTAGTTCCCAGCCTTCAAGTTCGCTGCCATCTATTAAAACATTTACTACAGGATGATTAACTTCGCTAAGTGCTGAATTTATCATTGGGGTAATTATTTTATAGTCGTCATGAGTAAGTGTACCAACGGCTTTAAGTTTTAAAAAAAACTCTCGTCCTGCACGTTCAAGACCAATAGATAAACCATGTGTTGTGTGTACCATTGCCACTCTCCTTAAATAGTAAGTAACAAAAATACACCTTCTAAAGTTAATTAGTCCTGAACTAAATCAATAAATAGTCCTGAACTGGATCAATAAATAGTCCTGAACTGGATCAATAAATAGTCCTGAACTGGATCAATAAATAGTCCTGAACTAGATCAATAAACAATCTCAAATAAACGACTCAATTATGCGTTTTGTACACGAGATATCTGGTTTTCTACATCAGTTAAATGGCCCGTTTTAAGCCATACTTTTGCACCATTACTTCCCGCTTTAACGTTAACAGAGCTATTAATAGGCACTCTTAACCAACTATTTTTTACAAGGGTATCGGCTTGTTCATCAAATGAGCCTTCAAGTACTAGCAGCTCTGCTCCACCTTTTGCGTTTATAACCATGCAGGCGCTGGGCTTAAAGTGCAACAAGCTTACGTCTTCAAAATCGTCTTTGTATAAAGGGGTTACGGCTACATTTTTAAAACTAGGGTGCGCCGTACTTTGCATCAAGTCTGTTTGTAAACGCACGTGGGTTCGATCATCTGGCTGAAACTGCCATAACTTTACAAATATAACGCAGCCATTTTCAGACCCCGGTTTGTGCTTTGATTGCGGTGGGTTACGGATATAAGAACCTGCCACAAAGTCACCATGTTCATCTTGAAATACCCCTTCAAGCACAACAAACTCTTCACCGCCTGTATGAACATGCGGCGAAAATTCACTGCCAGGTGCATAACGAACAATAGTCGTTGCGCGAGCAACTTCGTCGCCCACACGGTCCAGTGCTCGTCTATCAACACCCGCCATTGGCGATGCAACCCACGGTAGCGTTTCGCTATGTACCACAACTCGTTTACTAAAATCGGCAGCAATTTTCATATTTGGCTCCTAACCGTAACTCCACTTAAATTTTAAACTAACAACCTAATTAAGCCGCAACACTTGGGCGTTTTGCTACTTTTTCTTGCCATGCAACTAAATGGGTTAACTCACTCGGGATTGCTATTTGTGCAAATCCAGCAAATACCAAACCAGCATACAATGTAATATCAGCAATACTAAACTGCTCACCACCAACAAATGCTGATTGCGCTAATACATCATTAAAATAGCTAAACCCTTGGCGTGCCTTTTCACCTTGTTTTTCACCCCACGCTACGTTTTGATACGTTTCTAGCTCTGGGCCTAAGCCATCAGTTGCATGATGAAAGTAAGTTGCCACAGCGTCAAGCACCATAGATTCTGCGCGCTTTTGCATCATATTAATTACTGCACGCTCTTTTGCGGTTTCACCCATTAACGATGGACCTTCAAACGCGGTATCAATGTACTCAGTAATAGCGGTACTTTCAGATATAAACGTACCGTCATCCAGCTCTAAAACGGGTACGCTTGCTAATGGGTTTTTAGCTAAAAAAGCATCTGTTCTATGTTCACCATTTAGTAAATCTACAGGCACAAACTCAACATGTGCAGTGGCATTTTTTTCAGCTAAAGCAATACGAACACGAAGTGGATTTGGAAAGTTTTCTACATCATAAATTTTCATAGCAATCTCTATCTTTATTGTTTAAAAGTGAATTAATGGCAGCAACCTACCTACCGGTAGGTAATTTATAGTATTAAACTAAATTTAAGTCAACGTTTAAATTTTTCTGATTTATAGGATTTAACTTAATTCATAATAAAATTAGGGGGTTGCTTAAAAATAAAAACGCTTGTAAATAACTACCTACTGGTCGATAATTTTGCTATTCCAATTGCATTAAATAAGTGATCTATTATTGCGCTAAGAAAATAGCGCAATAACAAGGCGAAAATTATGACATCTAGTTATTCTATATGAATAATTTTTAACGCAGTTAGTGAGTTGTTTAATGCGATACAATGATCATGTTTTAATAAAATTGGTATTACTGCAGATAGGAAAATATTAAAAGTGAGTAAAAAAGAAGCGTTATTAAAAGCAGCTGAAAACAAGGTGCGCCTTGGCGGGTACAGTAATTTTAGTTTTAGAGAGCTCGCAAGCGAAGTTGGAATTAAGAGCGCCAGTGTGCACTATCACTTTCCGACTAAGGCCGATTTAGGTGCTGAGCTTGCTCATCAATATACTAATTCTTTTTTAGCTGCGTTAGGCGAGCCAAACGAGCTTAAAGCAAGCGGTAAAAATCCTATTGATGTGTACACTCAGCTTTTTAGAAGTGCATTAGTAACCGATCGTAAAATGTGTTTATGTGGTTTGCTAGGAGCCGAAAGCGATAGCCTTCCAGATAAAGTACGCCTTGAAGTAAAACGCTTTTTTAATCAAAATTTAACATGGCTTAGCGCTGCGCATTTAGCTAATGGTGAACTCAACCCTACTAAAGCGGCTATTCAAACAGTGAGCTTGCTTGAGGGTGCTATGATGATAAGCAAAACGCTCGACGATAACAGTTACTTTGAACTTGCAACTCAGTAATACCTAAATTTAGTACACAAAAAAAGCGAGCTATTCATTATGAATAGCTCGCTTTTTTAATGCTTGAAATAACTTATGTGATTATTATTAAACCGCTGTTGGTTTAACTTTATGCTTAGAGTGCACAATAGCTAAAACAATTAAGCCAATCACTGTTACTACAGCGCCAATAGGTTTACCTAAATCACTTGATAAGTTAAGACCAATTGCGGCAGTACCAATATAAGAAACCGTTACCGCAGTTGCTATAACAGCAGGAACACTGGCAATCCAATGGAATGTACCACGGTCAAACAGGTACTTAGTGGCAAGCCATAATACGCTTGTAGAAAGCAGCATGTTTGAAAATGCAAAGTAGCGCCAAATTAATGAGAAATCGAGCTTCGTCATAAAGTACGCTATAGCAAGTATAGGCACCGCTACTAATAAACGGTTACGTAAACTTTGCGGAATATTAAACGCATCAACAACGGTTAAACGTAATGAGCGGAACGCTGTATCACCAGAAGTAATTGGGAAAACGGCTACTGCAATAATTGCCATTATACCGCCAAATACACCTAAGTAACTGTTAGCTACATGGTTAACAACTAAACCTGGACCACCTTGATCAAGCAATGCTTTTAAGCCCGCGTAACCATCTGGGAACGCTGCAATACCAGCAAGTGCCCATACACAACCTACAATACCTTCACACATCATTGCGCCGTAGTAAACTGGACGTACGTATTTTTCGTTAGTTAAACAGCGCGCAATAATTGGCGCTTGAGTAGAGTGAAAACCACTAATAGCACCACAGGTAATTGTTATAAATAACAATGGCCATGTTGGTAGTCCATCTGGATTTGGCTCTAAAAAGTCATGAGCGTGATCAGCTTCAAAGTAAGCTAAAAAGTCACTTGGTACCGGTAAGTGCGGCGCATTAATAAGTAATGAAATAGCAATTGCCACTGTCATTACAATCATTAGCGCACCAAAAATTGGGTAAAACTTAGTAATGATTTTATCAATTGGTAGCAAGGTAGCTAAAAAGTAATACGCTAAAATAGCGAGTACCCAAAAGGTATTATTTGCCAGTATTGTACCTTCAAAAAAATCAAGGTTACTTAGCAAACCTGCAGGGCTCATAATAAATACTACACCTACAAAAAACAGTAGCATGGCAGTAAATACAAGCATAAAGCCTTTAAATACGACGTTGTAATAATGGCCTGCGATTTCTGGTAGGCTTTTACCGTCTTCTTTTATACTCATTACACCTGAGAAGAAGTCGTGTACAGCGCCACCTAAAACATTACCAAGTACAATCCATACTAGTGCAACTGGTCCGTATAAAGCACCTAAAATTGGGCCAAATATTGGACCTACGCCAGCAATGTTTAAAAACTGAATTAAAAATGCTCGTACAGGGTGAATAGCTACGTAATCAACACCTTCGCTAAAGCGTTTTTGTGGTGTGTCAGCAGTTGAATCCAAACCGGCTTGTTTTTCAACAAATGGGCTGTAAAACTTATAGCCCAGTATTAAAATAGTGAGGCAGATAAAAAAGATGATCATAAAGCACGTTTCTCTTTTTGTATTTTAGTTATAGAGCGCATTGTGTGTCGCCCCGCCTTTTCAATCCGTGAATAATCGACGAACAATAACAAAGCTTCAACCCTCAAACAATAAGACGTTTAGCTAATACAATAATCGATATAAGCCACTATTTACGCAACCTGCACACTTAACGCTCCACATTGAATATTTATTACACACGTCTTATTTTGGGCACAAAAAAAGCGGTTAAACTTTTACGTTATAACCGCTTTCACACACAATGTTTTTTAAAGTGGGTTCATAAACTCACTAATTTGTTGATGCGTTAAAGTAGGTGTTGCGCCAGAACTTTCGGCGACCATTGCTCCAACGGCACATGCAAAGTCAACGGCATATTGCGCGTCGTCGTTGCTACAAAGCTGATAAATTAACGAACCTAAAAACGAATCCCCTGCGCCAACAGTGTCAATTACGCTAATTAAATAACCTGAATTATAAAAATTCTCGCCTTTGATTGTTAATAAAGCACCGTGGCTACCTTTGGTTACGCATAAGTAATCGGTATTTGTTTGCTGTGCTATAAACGCTAAATTTTGTTCAAGCGAATGAAACTTACAACCCATCGATTTTGCTATTTCGTATAGCTCTTCATCGTTTAATTTAATAAAATCTGCTTTATTCATTAAGTCTACAAGTGTTTCTAGCTTGTAATGCGGTGCACGTAGGTTTACGTCAAATACTTTAAAGTTTGCTACATCAACTAGTTGATTTAATGTTGCTAAAGACGCTTCGCTTCGCCCAATTAAGCTGCCAAATACAAATACATCGCTACTTTTAACTTTACTAAGTAACTCATCAGTAAGCGCTATATTATCCCACGCAGTGTCTGCCACTATTTCATAACTTGCTGAGCCACCACTGTCGAGTGCTACCTCAACCGTGCTAGTTTTTTTGTCACTATTAATAGCAATGTATTCGCAGCTTACGCCTTTGCTAGTAATTTCGCCAAGTAACTCAGCGCCTAACTCGTCGTTACCTACTGCACTTATCATGTCGGCTTTAATGCCTAGTGAGTTAATACGCACACACATATTAAGTGGCGCGCCACCTAGGCGTTTACCTGAATCAAAACAATCCCACAGCACTTCGCCAAAGCAGCTAACACTTACGTTTTCGCCTGATTTATGATTAATTAAAATGCTCATAATTAGTTACTCTTTTGATCAAGTACAGCCTGCATAATGGCTTTAATTTTACTATTAGGTGCATACAACGCAGCAATCGACTTTTTATATTCAGCAGTAAACGTTTCGTTATGCTCAAGCTTACCAAACAAGCTCGTTAACTTTAAAAATGCAATTGGGCTAGTTTGAGTCTCTTGCGCGTAAGAATTAAGCTCTTTGTGCATAGCATCTTGAATTTCAAGTTGCTCACCGTTTTCACTTAAACCTTTATCGCTGTATAAACACCAAGTTGCAATAACAAGCGTTGCCAGTGATACATCTCGACCTTGTACTAGGTTTTCGTTAATAGTGGCAATTAAAAACTTAGGCAGTTTAGCTGAGCTTTCACTACATATACGCGCTAGGCTGTCTTTAATATTAGGGTTAGCAAAACGCTCTATTAACGTATCTTTGTAGCTTTCAAGGTCAATGCCTTCAAGTGGTTCAAGATTTGGCGTTACTTCTTTATCCATAAAAGCACGCAGGTATGTGGCAAATAATTCATCAGATACCGTTTCGTCAATAGTGCCATAGCCATGGATTGAACCTAATAAACCAAGCACAGAATGCCCTGCATTAAGTAAACGTATTTTCATGGTTTCATAAGGCGTTACATCAGTAACAAACTGTGCACCAACAACATCCCAATTTGGACGAGAGTCACTAAATGTGTCCTCTATTACCCATTGTGTAAATGACTCACAGGTAATTGGCCACTCGTCGCTAACACCATATGCATCAACCACGTAATCAATATCACTCTTTTTAGATACCGGTGTAATACGGTCAACCATCGCATTTGGAAACGATACGTTTTGCTCAATCCACTCACTTAGGTCTTTGTCTTGCTCTGTAGCAAAGGCTAAAAGCATTTTGCGTGTTACGTTACCGTTGTGCTGAATGTTATCGCACGACTGCACTGTAAATGCGCCTAAGCCTTGCTCTTTACGCAGTTTTAACGCAGCCGTAATGTAACCAAACGCTGTAATTGGGTCGTTCGGGTTATTAATGTCGTTAATAATATCTGGATTGCTGTAATCAAACTCGCCCGTTGCAGGGTTAAAGTTGTAGCCGCCTTCGGTAATAGTAAGCGACACAATTTTAGTATCGCTGTGCGCTAACTTATTAATTACCGCTTGTTTGTCCTCTGGAGCAAACAAAAAGTCGATCATTGAGCCAATTACTTTGTTATTTATTTTACCGTCTGGGTGTCTAACAGTAAGCGTATAAAGGTAATCTTGCTGCTTTAGAATATCACGCAGACCACGGTTACCCTCTAAAAGGCCAACACCACATATGCCCCATTGCTCAGAGCCTGGGGTTTTTAAAAGCTCGTTAACATATACCGCTTGATGAGCACGATGAAAACCGCCCACGCCAATATGAACAATACCGGCTTTAACTGCGCTACGGTCGTAGGTTGGTGTATCAACATGGCTTGGTAATTGAGCCAAGCTTAGTTGGTTTAGCCCTGTAACTAGAGCGTCAGTGTGTTGATGTTGCGTCATGGTGCGACCTTACTAAACAAAAATAAAATATAAATTACGATACTGTATTACGATAAGTAATTACGATGCTGTATTGAGTACTTTATGGCGTTTTAACGACCAGTACGCAGTAACAAAATAAATAACAGTACAAATAAAACAGGCTATTTCGAATTGCGATTTATTAGCGCTGTACATACTCATAGTTTCACTGAAAAACATCACCTGGCTGGCAAATATAAAAATAATAACCAGTGAAACCGTAGAAACCGCATTAAGTACTTTGGTAAATACAGAGCTGTCAATTACTGGCTTTGGAATGTCTTTAGCTTCAGCGGCTTGATATTCTTTAATATCACGTTGCTCTTGCTCTTCTGCTTCAATCTCTTGTGTGTAATCTTCACCGGCGCCGTATTTTTTAGCTAAAAGCGTGTAAATAACAATTGTGAAAATCCACGTAGGAATAAACAAGTAGTAAAACGACATTACATCAATTGCGTTTAAGCCAAAGCCAAACACAAGCGCTAACGCCCAAGATGCTATAGCCGGTACGCTGCGAGTAATGTTTTTATATTTAGCCCAGTAACGTGTTAGGCCAATTTTAGGAAATAACACATGTTCAGCAAACACAATGCCGCCTACTGGCACAACTAATAAGCCTGCGTAGGTAAGTAGCGGAAGCATTTGTGAAAATACAAACGGGAAACACGCAATAATCACGGTTACAACACCTACAATAGCGGTTGTGCGTTCACGTGATTGATTAACAAATATAGATTGTGCTGCAAGGCCTGCACGGTAAAGGTTTGCGTTAGCTGTAGTCCAACCGGCAATAATTACAATAACAAAACCAGTCCAACCTAATGCATGGTATGCAACATCGCCCGGATCAAGTGATGAAATAGTTGTTTTAAGTAATACCGCAACACCTGCGCCCATAATACCGGCAGAGATCCACGCTAAGTAATGACCAAAAAACATGCCCACACCAGAAAACAAACCATAGCTTTTGCGTTTAGCAAATCTAAAAATAGCCATGTCGATTAAACCAAAGTGAGTAATTGAGTTAGCAGCCCATGCAAAGCCAATCACTTCTAATAGGCCAATACCTTTTTCACCATCGGCATTGGTGCCCGTCCATATGGAGGAGTCGCCTATGGTCATAAAGTCGCTAAAGCTAGTTAAAGAGGTAGAACCTAATACGTGATTTGAAAGCTCAGGGAATAACGCGAACGAACCTGCAATAAATATAACAAATAGCCACGGCGCACACAGCTTTGAAAAGTCAGCAACCGTAGAAAAGCCATACATCGCAACAAACACAACAATAGAGCCAACAGCTAAAACAATGGCTACAAACCAAAAGCTATTTGGATACCAATCAAGTTGTGCAGGTATATCAAACAAAAACCGCACGGCGGTGGAGGATACCGTGATCATCGCGGCCGATATAACACTAAAAATAACCACGTTAGCCCAGTTATAGAGCTTAGTCATTGAGTTACCAGCAATTTTGTTTAAGTAGTTATATAAACTTAAGCGGGTTTCTACTGCAATGGGTGCAGTAATCAGCCACCAAGAACACATTGCTAACAGGTTACCTATTAATAAACCCAGTAGAATGTCGATGGTTGAAGCGCCTAATGCAACAAACGTTGCACCAATAACAAATTCAGTAGCCGCAACATGTTCGCCAGCATATAGCCCTGCAAAATGTTTCCAGCCGTGAAGCTTATTATTAGCAACAGGAAGCTGCTCTTCGTTTACATCTTTAAATGATTGTGTGTGTGGACTCGTTGCCATGGTATTTCCTATTGTTAACAGCAAAAGATTTAATACCTAAATACTTTGCCTTTTATAATTTGGCTTATAAACGCATGATGTTTTGCCATGTTTTGTTTTATTTTTAGTAAAGCAAAACCATCTACATTTATATTTTGTGTTTGCTTGCCTGTCAGTGAGTAAGGCGAGCAAATCGCGTTTAAAACTTTGTGTATTTAAAAAGCTGCGTGTTTACTGCTTTTTAAGTGCAGGGTATGCACTAAAAAAATCTTGCCAATGCGTTAAATGATCAACATTTGGGTAAGCACTGTTTACATGATTTACCGAGCCTTGCATATGTTGCCCACCGCTGTAATGCAGCACCTGCATATTGGCGTCAATTCCGGCATTTACGCCTGCTTTACTGTCTTCAATCACTAAACAATGATCTGGCTTTACACCCATTTGTTTAGCTGCATGTAAAAATAAATCGGGTGCTGGTTTACCACGCTTAACTTCGCTGCTGGTAAAAACCGTATCGCTAAAGTACTTACTTAAACTCACTACGCTCAACGCTTTAGCGGTGCGTGCTGGGCTGCTGCTAGTAGCTATACAAATAGGCACAGCTAAATTGTTAAGTACGTCTTTTATACCGTCAGTCGTGGTTAGTCCTGTTTCAAATTCGTTTAACAGTGCCTCGCGGTAGTCACCTTCAAAGCTTTCAGGAAGAGTGACATTAAATGCATCCGCTATTTTTTGGCTTACTGTTTTAAAGTTGCAGCCTAAAAAGTGTTGCTGTACATAAGCGCGGTCAATCTCAACGCCTTTTTCAGCAAGCATATTTATTAACACTTGCGCGCTTAAAATTTCGCTATCAATAACAACGCCATCACAATCAAATATCACTAGCTCAATTTTAGAATTCATCTTGTCACCTTATTAAAACTGTTTGGTTTAGCTAATTTAAGTATAACGAGTTAAGCGCGATTAATAGTGTGCAGCTTTTTAGTGCAACCTAATGATGAGCATAAGCCCATAAGTTGAGCATATTCCCTTTATTGCGCGAATATGTCAACACACTGTAAGTATAAAACGCACCAGCTTGGTGAAAATACACTCTGATAAAACTAAAAATCGTTGTATTTAATCAACTTTATAAAAATGCCTATCGACTAAGGTCGTAGATGGTAAGGCTTAAAAGCACCTCTGAAATTTATTTCATCTATTTTACAAATCACATCAATCTAATTAATCAGTTTTACCGAAGTTAATAAAATCAATACTATCGTTAACAGATTAACAGCCTGCACCACTGCCGGCACTTTTAAATAGATGAGGTCGACAATGAATACTCAAATAAACAAAACAAAATTAACACTAAGTGCACTAGCACTTGCAATGGCATTACCGGCAAGCGCAGCAACAACTCTTACTAAAGATAACGGCGCAGCTGTTGGCGACAACCAAAACTCGATTACTGCTGGCGAACGTGGCAGTGTATTACTAGAAGACGTACAACTAATTCAAAAACTACAACGCTTTGCACGTGAGCGTATTCCTGAGCGTGTTGTTCATGCCCGTGGTACTGGCGCACATGGTGTGTTTGTAGCATCTAAAGAGTTAGACGATTTAACAATTGCAGCCCCTTTTTCAGAAGTAGGTAAACAAACAGACGTATTTGTTCGCTTTTCATCAGTAATTCATTCTAAAGGCAGCCCAGAAACACTGCGTGACCCACGCGGCTTTGCAATTAAGTTTTATACTGATGAAGGTAACTGGGATTTAGTCGGCCTTAACTTACCGGTATTTTTTATACGTGATGCGATTAAATTTCCAGATATGATCCATTCTTTGAAACCATCTCCGGTAGATAACATTCAAGATCCTAACCGTGTATTTGACTTTTTCTCCCACGAACCAGGTTCTACACAAATGCTAACGTGGGTTTACAGCGACTACGGTACACCAGCAAGCCTTCGTAAAATGGACGGCTGGGGTGTTCATTCTTACAAAATGATTAATAAATCGGGTGATGTTAAATACGTTAAGTTTCATTGGGTAAGCCAACAAGGCATTGATAACCTTGACGCAAAAGAAGTAGCAAAGGTGCAAAGTAAAGATTTCCAGCACTTAACTCACGATTTATACACTGAAGTTAATAAAGGTAATTTCCCTAAATGGGATCTGTACATTAAAACGCTTGATCCATCACAGCTTGATGACTTTGATTACAACCCGTTAGATGCAACAAAAATGTGGTTAGATGTAAAAGAAGTTAAAGCGGGAACACTTACGTTAAACCGCATGCCAACTAACTTTTTCCAATCGACGGAACAAGTAGCTATGGCGCCATCAAACATTATTCCGGGTATTGAGCCTTCAGAAGACCGCTTATTACAAGGCCGTGTATTTTCTTACGCAGACACACAAATGTACCGCCTAGGTGCTAACCACCAGCAATTGCCAATTAACCGTGCAAAAGTTGAAGTAGTTAACTACAACCAAGACGGCGCAATGAATTACGGTAACACTACAGGCAATGTAAACTACCAGCCAAGTCAAGAAAACGTTGCTGAAAACCCAATTGCACGTAGAAGCCAAACCGAGCTTAAAGGCTACGTACAGCAAGCCGCGATTAAAAAGCAACAAAACTTCGCGCAAGCCGGTGTTTTATACCGTGGTTTTAGCAAGCAAGAACGTACAAACCTCGTTAATAACCTTGCAGGCGATTTAGGTAAAGTGCAAAACAGCAATGTTAAACACAAAATGCTTAGCCACTTCTACAAAGCAGACAGTGAGTACGGTACACGTTTAACTAAAGCTGTAAACGGCGATATTAAAATGGTTAAACAACTAGCAGCTAACTTGTAAGTAGCTAGTTGTAATTAACTAGCTGTAAGTAATCAGTTGTAAAAATTAGTCCCAACTAAGCAAGCAGCTATATAAGCAACCACAATTATGAGGAAGGGATAACCCCCTTCCTCTTTTTATAAGAGACAATTGTTATGCGTAATTTATTAATTATAGTCGCTCTACTACTGAGCTTTACCAGTAGCGTTTACGCTCAAAATACCCCAAGTACACAAACACCCAGTACGCAAGTTGAAAGCCAACATTCTGCAAAAACACAATACCAAAGCTTATTTTCTTATTACTTTGCCGCAGCACGTACAAACGACACAGCTGTAATAGAGCAATTTGTAGATGCCGGTATTCCTATCGACAGTTACAACAATAAAGGTTACACCGCATTAATGATTGCCACTTATCACGGTAATAAAAACACGGTAAACACGCTTTTACACTTAGGCGCTAATGCTTGCATGGAAGATAACCGGGGTAACACAGCACTTATGGCCGCTATATTCAGAGGTGAATTTAGTATTGCAAAAACACTCGTATCACTTGATTGCGATAACGCGCATCAAAACAAAGCCGGTCAAACAGCCGAGCAATTTGCACAAACATTTGGTCAACAAAAAGTTATAGAGTTACTAGCGCAGGTAAATAATGCAAAATAAACTGCACGCAACAAAAAGCCCTAAAACTTTAGGGCTTTTGATTTACTAAATATATGTTCAAATTAAACGTACTTACTCTAAAAACAGTGTGTTTATTAAGCTTTCTTGTTCTTTCCCAGCTTCATGTTTTAATGCTCGTATAAAATCCATAGAATTGGCGGGACTGTTTGGATAACCATGATTTTTCCAAACCAACTTGAGCGCATTAATAATGGGTTCATCCCCAATAGCAGCGCGTAGCTTAGCAAAGACAATGGTTGCTCGCGAATATTGGTCAAAGCTTTGTGTAGCATCAACCAAGGCTGAACGCTCCTTTATGTTCATCAACATACTTTGCTCATAGCGTGTTGTTTCATACTCAACCAGCGCTTGCATTGTCGCTTTCCCATAACGCTGCTCTATAACAACAAGCTCAATATACTTTGCCATAGACTCCACTAAAAAAGCGCTATCTGAAAGTACCCCATTACCAATATCATGGCCAAACCATTGATGCGCGGTTTCGTGAACTGCACGGCGATAGCGTTGATCAAAGCCTGCATTAGCGCTTGGCTTTGATCTAAAACCAACACTGTCTTCAATAAGTATAAGTTGCGGCAATGCATAACCTGTAGCACCAACACTAGGCGAGCCTATTAAACTCAATTGTTTTGCTCTATAAGGGCTTATATTATTAAGCCATTTTATTGTATCGCCCATTGCGCTGAGGTTTATAGCTATAGACTCCGCTCGTGCTGGCTCGTTTTTATCTTTAGCAAACACGTTTAACATCACGCCATTTTGCTGCTTGGTAACAGGGGAATAAGGCACCGTCACCCAAGCTGGGATTGCATTTATGGGTGTACGAGTCTCAAAATGAAATATTTCGCGGTCATCTTTGCTGGTACGTGATATTTCCTCTCCTTGGGTTATAACCTGATAACCACTTGTTGTACTCACTTTACTCGACATAGTAAGCCACTGGTAATGAGTACTTGCTTTCACCGTTTTAGCAAATAGCTTCGTGGGTCTAATAACCGACTTCACTTTAAGTGCGTGTTGCTGACGAAGTATAGGATCGGTTAATTCATAATTACCTTGATAGCCAACAGTCGGCAATAAAGGCACTGATCGTATATAGCTAAATTCAGGGGTTATTATCTGATGGCCTCTTACTGGCCAAAGCTTAGCTTGATGAACATCAAACCGTGTAACTAGTTTACGTATTTCTCCAGGCTGCATTTCATTCTCAAACTTAAACACAGCTTGATTAAGCAAGGGAAAGCTTTTAGCCCTTTGTGCGCCATCGATTTCAATATCGGCCCATTTATAAAAACCAGAGCGCCCAACCAATATCTCTTTAATAGGGGCTTGATGGGTGTTTTTTAAGGTATATATTAAGGAAAAATGAGCTTGCTGCTGATGCGGATAAAAGTCTACATTAGCATCAATGTGAACAATTTTTGGCTGTGCTACATTGCGCCATTGTGAGAATGCTTTTTCGTATTGTGCTTTAAATGCCTCGCGTTTATGCGAGTTGGTTAAAGGCTTCTCCTCAACCAGTCTTAAATATAATTGAGTAAATAGTGCCACAGTGATAAGTAAAGGTATAAGTAACCAAAAATGCTTAACCCCCATTACTCTTCGGCTCAACCCGGCACCTCGGTGATTAAAAATACCCGTAATTATAACTAAACTTATACACGCCGCTAACCAAACTGATATATAAGGCCAATAACTACTTATACTTGCACGATAACCCGAAAAGTTATCAGGTGCCTGCAAAGGCGTCCAACCAACACTCCACAATGTATGCGTAAGACCAAGATAAGTCATTATCGGTGTAAATTTGATCAGTAAAATAACAGCAATTAGCAAACCCGCAATAAGCTGCGAACGGCACAAATTAAATACACACAAAAATACACACGCAATAATGGCAAGCACAATTGCCATCAAAAATAAAATGGTTAAATGTACTTCAAATTGATATGCACTGTGTAAAAACCACTGAGCTGCACTTGCCCCTAATAAGCTCATTGTTAAAAAAACCAATATCATAGTACCTAGGACCAATAACTGACTGTTTAAAAAGTAATATGTTTTTAGCGGTGTGGCAGCGATCAGCTCAGCTATATTATAGTTTTTAGCAAAGCAGCTTACTTGCCAGCTCCACAAAGCCATTAATAAAGTGCCAAACAACAATTGCATATCAAATGCATAATAGCTAATTGCATCAAGGCTTGTGGTGCTTATAACACTCATTGGTTCAACATAACCAGACGACGAGGCAACACTATTAAAAACCATCACCGGCCAAACAAAAATAATCAGTAAAGTAACAGGGTGTGAAACCAAATTAACCAGCGTAGTTTTGTATAAACTGGCCATCATCAAAAATGGCTTTTGCGTGACTCTCGCTGTTTTATATTCAGCGGGTTTTAACGTGTTGTAACGAATGTATTCGTTAGTATTTTTAGTTTTTTTACTCTTTAATAATGTGTGTTTTTTATTTTTACTAAAAGTAATATAAAAAATACCAACAGCAAGCATACTCACAACAACGCGATTAATAGCAAATGAAGCCCCTAATGAATTGGTTAAACTGTTTATTACGGCAGTGTATGCAAAAGGGTCAAGCCAAACAAATAATGTATAAAAGCGATTGCTTATAATACTACTTCCAGCAAGCATTGGATTTCCGGTAATACTTGCAAGCATTATGTAGCCTATCCACAACACCGTAAAAACAACATAATTGGGTAATGAATTAGCTGATTTATGGCAAACAAAAAAGGCAATAACAACTAAAAAGCAGCTATTTGGTAACAATACTAAAAAGCTATTAAATACAGTAAAATAAACCACATTTGGTATATAGCCCAATTGCCTTACATGCATGTATATCATTACTAAATCGCTAATTAAGCTGATAATAAAAACCAAGAAAATCAGTAAGCATACTCTTGCTAAACTGCGCTTAAATAAACTAGTTTGCGTAGCATAAATAAGCTCCTGCATTGACGCGTGCTGATCTCGTAAAAATATAACGGGTGCCAATACTCCTACAAGCACAGGTAACTGCATCATTTGTAGCATTGTAATATTTAACTTAAATTGTTTTAACGAATCAACTTCAACTGCTGCAAGCCCAGAGGACAACATAACCGCAAATACCAAAGGTATAATAATGCACAGCCAAACAAGTGGTTGGCGCACTGCATATCGCCACTCATTAAAAATTAACATGTTTGACTTCCTTCATTAAGTGCAAAAAAGTACTTGTCTTGAAGCGTAGCGGGCGAATTTATTGCATTGTGTGCAGGCGCTGTGTCTGCATACACACGAAATGACGCTCTACCATAGCGATGGCTCTTACTTAATACATGCTGAGTTGGTATGCCCGTAGGTAAACTTTCGAGCTGCCAAATCTTACCTTCTAAAGGAACTAGTAACTCTTTTACGTCACCGCTTTGTATGAGTGCTCCTTGATCTATAATGGCCACGTAGTGACATAAATTTTCTACATCTTCAACAATATGGGTCGATAACAATACCAACCTATTTTGACTAATACTAACGAGTAAATTGTTTAAACTTTCTCGCTCCACGGGATCAAGCCCAGCAGTGGGTTCATCCATAATAATTAGCTTTGGGTTACCTAACAAAGCCTGAGCCACACCAAAACGCTGCTTCATTCCTCCCGAAAAATTAACGACCTTTTTATTAGCAAACTGAGTCAAATTGGTTAGTTCAAGTAAACTATTAATTTGGTTTTTGCGTGCATTACCATCTATACCTTTTAATACGGCAATATGCTCAAGTAACGCTCGACAACTCATATTGGGATACACACCAAAATATTGTGGTAAATAGCCTAGCTGCGATCTAAGCGCATCTGGTTGGCTAATTACATCAAGGCCATTAAAATTAATATGTCCGGAGTCGGCATTTTGTAAACACGCGAGTGTGCGCATAAGTGTTGATTTACCCGCCCCATTTGGGCCAAGTAGACCAACCATACCGGCGGGTAGAGTGATCGTCACATCATTCAAAGCCTGCGTACCATCTGCGTATTTTTTGTTAATATTTTTCAGTGTAAGCATTAGTTTCTTCCTTAATTGGTATAGCACCAGCTTAAGAAAACAAGTCAATACAAGCGAGAAAACAATGGTTAACGTCTTGAAATAAATGATGAACATAAAAAAGTAACGTTGGTCATTTAAATATGACCTTTCATCATTTAGATAAATGGCCTAGTGTGCTTAAAACGGTTACTAACCCTATGAAATAAAATAATTATTTTAAAAATAAATTATGATTGAAACAGTTTTATGGATAAACTAGCGCGCTCAGCGTAGTGAATTGTGCAAAGGTAATGTTTAAAATAAAAAGACAATTTTATCTGAGCGTACCCGCTCAGAAACTATAATAAAAACGGAGTCACATATGCAGCAAGCCAATACACCAATATGGCAACGCTTTAGCATTACCCAGCTAATAAATTTTTTACCGCTAATAGCCGCTATTATGCTCGACTCTCATATACGCTTTTTGTCATCACATATGGATTCAACTAGCCAATATCTGGCTATTAATATTCAACTTTTTTTACAGTGTATTCCCTTTTTTATTGCCCATGCGTTTGCATATCGTTTATTACTTACACCCGCAATCATAGTTTGGCTGTTAGGCTTTTTAGCCTATCCATCTCTCTTGCTAGTATTTAATAACCAACTTCTTAACTTTTCGCAATGGCAATACCTTGATGCACAATGTTGGACACTGTGCGCATCTGCAAGTGGTATATGGCTTATTACTAAACGCACTAATAAAAATAACAATGTGTTGAGTAATAAATGGCTTAAATCCTTGTTTTCACTTGATACAGTCGTGTTTATAGTACTTTTAGGTTGGGCAATAGTTACATCAAGCATACTCAATACGCACACTGATCCTATGTTAAACCAGCCTATTGAGCCTGTTATTGATGTTTATAAAGTATTCACACAGTTTGATACTTTTTTGGGTTACCTTTGGCAAATTACTGTTTGTGCCGGATTAGTATATGGAGTGTATTTATTAAATAGATATTTATTAATACGCTACGTATTAACCTATCATGGCGTATTAATATTTTTGTTTGCAAGTTTAATAAGCCTCGTTGTACTTACACCTATATTAACATCGTGCTTGCTACTGTTACCTATTAACGATTTACCCTCAGGCATTGCTAACTTAACACCAGGCGGTAATGATAATATTTTCAGCCCTGAAAATTATCAGTTCGTATTTTTGTTTTTAGCTATAAGCACACCGATTATTTTAGCGTTTGAACGACAGCAACAACACGTTCAAATTAGCAACATTGCCCAGCAACAAACAAAAACAGAGCTAATGCTACTTCAGCAGCAAATTAACCCTCATTTTTTATTTAATACATTAAACAACCTTTACGCGCTGACATTAAAAAAAGCAGATAATGCACCAGATCTTGTTATGCAATTAGCTAATTTACTGCGTTACAGTGTTTACGAAGGTCAAAAAGCACAGGTGAGTTTAGAAAAAGAAATCAATTACTTAAAAGGTTTTATTGCATTACAGCGTTTACGAAGTGCTGAGCGCTGTAACTTTGATGTGCAATGGCCTGAATATCAACAACACTATTTTATTTCGCCACTACTGTTAATAATGATTTTAGAAAACGCGATAAAGCATGGTGTAGAGCCCACGTCACAAAAAGTAACGGTTGTGTTTAAAATCACCATGGCCGATAACATACTAACGCTATTTTCCTCCAACCCTATTCTACCTAATAACAATTCAGAGCATGGGATGGGACTTAACAATTTACGCCGTAGGTTGACTCTTTTATATCCAAATAAGCACACATTAATTATTAATGAAAATAAAAACCTTTGGCAAACCACACTTAAATTGGAGCTGGCTGCATGCTAAACACAATAATTGTTGATGACGAGCCGCTCGCGCATGACGTTATACTGCATCATTTAAGTGCCCATAAAGATATTAATATAAGCGGACAATACCTTAACGCTAAAGATGCATTATGTGCTTTAGCCACATCATCTATTGATTTGTTATTTTTAGACATAAACATGCCCGAACTATCGGGCATTGCATTACTAAAAGTGCTCGCGAATCGACCACAAGTGATTATTATTAGTGCGTATCAAGAATATGCTTTAGCCGGTTTTGAACTTGACGTAACTGACTACCTACTAAAACCAGTCTCTGCGCAACGCCTTGAACAAGCACTCAATAAAGTACGGAAAAAAAGAAAACACATAACGCTAAATTCCAAGGCACCTCTGACTATTACGCTTAAAATCGATCGTAAAAAACATAAAATTCAATTAAGCGACATAGACATGTTTGAAGCGTATGGAAATTATGTAAAAGTATGGCAAGGTGAAAAAGCATTACTTGCAAGCAGTACTCTCAAATACATATTGCAAGAGCTTGATACTTCATTTATTCAAGTCCACAAATCTTACGTTATTAACAAAAATAAAGTTGTTGCGTTAAGTAATGAAAGCGTTCAACTAGCATCAGGCGTGTCAGTTAAAATTGGCAAGTCATTTAAACAACAAGTGCGCGACATTATTTAATTTAAGCTCGGTTAAAGTTCCCCTTTATTTAAAAGCCCTAATGCTTTAGGGCTTTAAATTATTTTACCTTTAAAAAGTAGCGTTACAATTTCCAATTCATTATTTTAGAAGCACGTTAAAAACGATACGTTACTGAAGCACCTAACGTTTGAGGATTCACTACCGCAACATAACCCGTTGGGTAACGACCACTTGCAGGCTCAACTGACGTAAATGCTTCTTCATCTAATGCATTATTAATAAAAGCACTCACCAACCAATGATCGCTATTATAGCTTATTGTTGCACGCGTAATTGTATAACCTCCGGCAACACGCTCTTCTGTATTAGTTAAATCGCCATAGTAATCGTCTACATAATTAGCGCTCACATTTAACTTTAAGCTATCTGTAAACCAATGCGATAAACCTAAACTTGCAGTTAGCTCTGGTGCTGAGTTTAATTCGTTACCCACTGCATCTGAATAAGTCGCTGATTCATCTATTTTAGTTTTTAATAAACCTAGCCCTGCATGTAACTGCCATTGCTCACCTAGCATGCTATATGCTTCAAGTTCTAAGCCATAGCTATGCGCATCGTCAATATTAGTGATTTTTCGACTTGAGCTTAAAGCTTGATAACCATTAAAGTTATTGTAAAAAATATTAGCACTAATATTTAAATCACCATTATTTAGTACGCTACGCGAGCCTACTTCATAGGTATTTACTGATTCTTGCTCGTAGTAATAGTATTCTTGTGCAGCAAAATCTAAGGCACCACCACCAGCGTTATAACCACGACGAGCACTTGCCGATAAGGTAGTGTTATTAGTTACTTTATATTGAACAGCTACCGTAGGTAGTTTTATCGTATTAGAATTATCTAATTGCTCAACTAATCTGCTGCCACCAAAAGCCATATCAAAATTACGAAGTTGTTCTTCACGCTCAACTCGCAGCCCCGCTGTTAACGTAAGCTCATTTGTTAACTCAAAGCTTGTTTCGCCATAAATTGCTTTAGAGTCACTACTATCGTCACCAAAATAATTGGTTGCACCAACGCTTTTAAAGTCTTGTTCACGGTCAAAATAAGCAATACCTACAAAGCCCGAATAAAAATCACTATTTAAGCCAAAGTTTAATTTACTATCAATTGTGATATTTTTTTCATCCATAGAAATATCAGACTCCGCACTGGCAAGTGCCTCATATGCTTCAAAGCCCCATTCATAATCCATATATGCGAGTAGTATATCGAACGAAAAGTTATCATTTATTTTATAATCAATATTTACCTGAGTCGTGTCTGACTGGGTATCCATATCGCGCTGAAATAAAGGCACATAATCAAACGGTTCATCACCTTCAAAGTACTTACGACCTGTATTACCCTCTTCACTGTAGGTAGAGTAAGTTAGCTGTACAGCTAAATCGGTCGTTGGGGTATACAGTAATTTTGCACGCGTACTACTGGTATTAAGCTGATTTAAGTTTTTATCTGTTGGATTGGTTTCATGTATCGTTGGGTTGCTAAAGGTTTCACCATTTACATATTGAGTAGATAAACGAAATGCTAGTACATCCTCAATTAAAGCCCCCGAAACAACAGCGGCTGTATCAAGGTAACTATCTTGATTTCTATACCCAACGCGTACAGCACCTTCAAAATCTTGTGTTGGTGCTTTGGTTGTCATATAAACTGCACCACCAATGCTATTACGACCATTGCTAGTTGACTGCGGTCCACGGTATACCGCTATTTGATCTATATCCCACAAACCTGTATCACCGGTTAAATCAGCTACAAATGGCTGACTTACACCATCAACAAGCGTTGATACTCTTGCTTTAGAGCCTCCACTAAATGAGTTAAAACCTGTTGCACCACCATTACCCGACACACCGCGCATATCTGGCACGGCTCCAGTAAGTACCACTACATTTGCCATTTCTGCCAAAGCTTCTGAAACCGAACCTAGTTGTCCATTTTCTAATAGTGACTTATCTACCACTGCAACCGATGTAATCGTATCTTTGAGTGACCTTTCGATTTTTTCGCCTGTTACAATAATTGTATCTATTGATTCTCGACTTGTTTCATCAGCAAATGCATTACTTTGAGCCAATAACAAAGAGCTTGTAATCAGTAGTGAAAGTTTATTAGGCTTAAATGAAGCTACCACAGTTATTTCCTTTTATGGATAGTTGTTTTATTTTTCGAAAAAATAGCACAAACACACACTTGTTGCAATTGAGTTTAGTTATCATTTAGAATAGCAACATCATTAATAAGTGTTTTAATTTATGTTGCAACTTACCCTTTCTCTTATTTTATTTACTGCTACATCCCTGTTTTATCTTAGTAACCGCCACCAACGACTTCTAAGCAAACCCATTAACAAAAGCTGGCGCAAGCTCGCATTTATCCTTTTTGTTATTGCAATACCATTAGCCTTATATGCTTTTTCTAATGCGGCAGCCGTATTTTTTATCATTTTAATGATAATGCTCGCTTTAATAATAATTCCGATCGTAAGCCTGATTAAACACAAGGAAGTAAAATAATGTCATCTGCACAAAGGCAAAAAATAAAACCAACTTGGCTTGGCAAAAGTTTGGCTGGTTGTTTTTTAGGGCTAGCGCTAGCGTTTATTCTCGTTGCTTTTTTTGCATGGTACGGAGCGGGAGGCATAGATGCGCCCGACAAAGTGCAATTTAATATGTGGATGATACCCATTTTATGGTTAACTATTTTTAGCTTCACCTACCTGTTTAGTTCAGCAAAAAATGCTTGGCTGACACTTGGGGGCTTAAATATAACGCTATATAGTCTATTTATAATTTTAAGGAATTGGCTATGAGAGTAAGAGCCGATATTTTGCGTACCTACCAAGGCGTGCATACATGGACAGGAATAATTGCAGGTTTAGTACTTTTTATAGGTTTTTATGCTGGTAGTTTAACCATGTTTAAACACGAATTAGCACAGTGGGCAAACCCCGCCAGTGCACCAGTGACTAAACCACACACTAACAATCACCAAATATTAGTTGATCAAGCAATAACTAAGTACCCTGAGCAAATGGGTAATGGTTTTTCTCTCGATTTATTAACAAATCAAGCGCCACTATCTTGGTATAGCCAAGGTAAAGAGCGCGGGATGAAACTTGATAATCAATTACAGGTACTCTATCTAAACCAGCAAAATGATCTTGTAATACAGCAACAAAGTGAGAATAAACTTGCAGATTTAATAGATTACTTACATCGAACCGCAGGGTTTGCAGGCGAAATTGGGCACGACCAATCAGGCGTATATATACTCGGTATAGCATCTGCGCTGTACTTTTTAGCATTGGTGTCTGGCGTAATTATTTTACTACCTACGCTTGTAAAAACCTTTTTTGCGATTCGAAAAGAAAAAGGCGCCAGTCGCTTTTGGCTCGATAGTCATAATTTAGTTGGGATCGCCAGCTTGCCTTTTCATTTAATTATAGCGTTTACTGTGGTGGTATTTGCATTTCATGATCTGGTTTATGATGGTCTATCAGCATTTTATGACGATAAATCCTTTTTTCAACGACCTGCCCCAGCAGCACATAATTATCATATTGCAAACTTACCAAGCATAAATAAGCAGCTCCTAGCGGCAAAAAACTACGCCCCAGGTTATGAGCCAATTCACATTACATTTAGTCGTTTAAATACAAACAGTCCGACAGCAACATTAAAAATGAGTAATAGCAGCGCTGTCGTTCGCGGACCTGATACCGACTACTTATTCTTACACCCCTATACATTAGAAGTACTTAACTCAAGCTATCCGCAAGGAGATGATGGTGTTTGGGGTAATATAGTAGGAAGTTTCTTTTCACTTCACTTTGGTACTTATGGAGGTGAATGGGGACGTTGGGGGTATTTTGTTATGGGGCTACTTGGCGCATTCTTATTTTACTCTGGTAACTTATTATGGCTAGACAAGCGCTTTAAACAAGATGCCAACAAACGAAGTACACGATTTATGGCAAATTTAACAATTGGTGTTTGCTTAGGGTCAATGATTGCAGTGGTTGCCACTTTATTACAAGCTAAATGGACTAACCAATATATGGGTAACGCAAATTACAGCTATCTCTATAGTTACTATTTGGTATTTTTTGCCTTTGTTGCTTATACCTTTTTTAAAGGAACTCACCACGCTAGCTATTGGGGCTTAATGGGTATTGCACTTTTATCTGCTGGTATGGGGGGGTCAACACTTATACAGGCTTTATTAGCTGATGATTTTTTAAAATATTATCAAAGCGGTTTTGTTGATATTAGCGCTGCAGTATTTGCATTAATATTTTATTATTGTGCAAAAAAAGTTAGAAATAAATCAGTAAGCTATGCAGTTATACCTGCAAAATTATAAAGAAAAACTTAATGAGGCGTATTGCACGCCTCATTAAAGGTATAAGTTTAGATTTAAAATATAAAAACATTAACTAACGTAGATTAGTTTACTGTGCGTTTAGGCTTTTCTCGCGTTACAAAGTAGCAAATTAGCGAGCCCACTGTTACCAGTACAACCCCTTGCCAAAACGAAGCACTCAGCGTAATAGATAAATACAACGCCGAAATAATAGTAGAAAACACCGGTGTAAAGTACGAAAGCGTTCCCAAAAGCATTAAGTTACCGCCAATAATAGCTTGATTCCACAGCGCATAACCGCTCCCCACTACTACACCGGCTAATAATAATGTCATGCTTGAGCTGATTGAAAACGTTAATGACGCTTCATTACTAAAACCATATTGCGCCCACAAACTCATTGCCGTAACAGTAAAAAATAACGTAATGGCATTTTTACCATTACTCAGCTTTTGCGTTACTACGCAATAAATAGCCCATATAAACGCTGCAGCTAATGCCATTAAATAAGTAGCAGGATTATCAGCAAAGTTAGTAACAAGCGTATCGACCGACATTTCTTGATCGCCAGTAATACACCAAGCAACGCCTAAAAAAGCAATAATCATGCTTGGGTAAACCCAGTAACTTACTTTTTTACGACCAATAATAATAGAGAGCAATATTGTTAGCGTGGGCCATAAATAATTAATAACCGCCATTTCCATTGCCTGATGACGGCTATTTGCCATACCAATAGAAAGCGCCAAGCAAATTTCGTACGATACAAATAATAAAGTACCTACTACCAAGTAGCGTTTCGAAAAACCACTAAACTTGGGCACTCCCATAACCAAAATTAAAAATATCGCACTGACAGAATACATAGCCGCAGCACCACCAATGGGGCTAAACAACTCAGAAATATCCCGTAGTAATGCCACTAAGCAACTCCACAGTAATATTGCAGCGACTCCATATAGTGTATATTTATTTTTGCTTATAAAATCCATTTGCCAACCCAAAAGTACTACTCGTAAATTTGAAACTAAACTAACAGTAATTATTTAATTAAACAATTAAAGTTAATAGCTTAAACCTCTCGCCTGTTTTTAACATCCACCCTTTTTAGTAATTGACCTTTTGGTCAGTAAAGCTACAATCAATCAATACGTTAAACACGCAAACTCTATAATGACCACACAAATAAAACCAAATAAAAAAGAAGTGACACGCGAGAAAAACCAAAAATTAATTTTAGATGCCGCCGAGCAATTGTTTTCGCAATTAGGTTACGACGGAGCAAGTATGAGCATGGTTGCTAAAGAAGCGCAGGTGCCAAAAGCTAATATTTTGTATTACTTTAAAAGTAAAGATGGTCTGTACGAGTCTGTGATCGACCGCATAATAGCTAACTGGAACTTGGGGCTTGATAACGTCACAATTAATGACGATCCAGCTACCGTGCTTTATAACTATATTAAAAGCAAAGTAATACTGGCCGTAGACCAACCAATGCAATCTCGCTTATTTGCCAGTGAAATACTGCGCGGTGCACCTTATTTACAAAACTACTTTAGAACCAATACCCGCCCTTGGGTTAAACAAAAGGTTGATGTACTTCAAGCATGGATGGATGCAGATAAAATGGATAAGGTTGACCCGTACCATTTGCTCTTTACTATTTGGTCTACCACGCAATATTACGCCGACTTTCAGGCTGAGGTTTTACTTGTAATGAACAAATTAGAGTACGACGAAACCGATGTGGCACAAATTACGCAGTCAATTGCCCACATAATTTTAAAAGGTATTGGTCTTAAAGTACCTGAGCAAAGCGAGACTTAACCCATGACACCCTTTACTACACCCGATTTATTTGACGATCATCGCGATAACGTACAAGTTGCAGACAGTGGTCTTTTACACTTTGGCAAAAAAACCACATTTTATGGCAAAGTAGTGACCGTTACCTGCCCAGAAGACAACTCATTTGCCGCCGATATACTGCATGAAAATGGTGAAGGTAAAGTATTAGTTATAAACGGGTTTGCGAGCAAACGCTTTGCGTTTATAGGCGACATTATGGCTGAGCGTGCCCTAAATAATGGCTGGGAAGGCGTAATAATAAATGGCTGTTGCCGAGATATAGAAATACTCGCCACGATGAACTTACCTGTAATGGCGCTAGGCTCTACACCGCGTAGTACCTTAAAGCGTGGCTTTGGTGATAAAAACCAAACTATTGCAATGCTTGGCACCACTATCGAACCTAACGATTGGGTTTATGCCGATATTAACGGTTTAATCATCAGTAAAACACCCCTTATTTAGGACTTAAAACCATATAAATAAAGGCCAACTTGGTGCACCTGCGCACCAAATTGGTCTGTTTTAACTCATTTCAATGCCATTATTTTTACAGCTCTCATTTATAAACCTCATACAACCCACCAAAACCTGACCAATTGGACAGGATTTTAATTTATGGCATTCCTCTTGCTTAGGTTTTAAACAATATAATAAGCTAACCGATTAAAAAGCGGATCAGGCTCTGTAAAATAAAAACAAGATGTTACGCAGTGGGCTGAAAAATAATAAAAATTAATCTGTCTTTTTAATCACCCTAAATCTGGACTGCTTGGTCAGATTTTTTATAACGAGTGGTGATATGAGTACCAAAAATAATAATACGCCCGGTATTTTTTGTGACCATGGTCCTAAAGCATGGCAAACACATTACCAAGGCACACTTATTAATAAGCGCCTTGTGGTAAAAGATGTATTTGCTATTAAAGGCGAGCATAACAGCGCTGGTAACCCACACTGGCTTAAAACAGCTAAACCGGCACAGCAAACATCCAGCGCCATAAACAAATTAATGAGTGAAGGCTGTAATTTTACAAGCTTTACCCATACCGATGAGCTGGCGTACAGCCTAGAGGGAAATAACATTCACTATGGCGCTGCTCAAAACCCTAAATTAAAAGGGCATGCTTGCGGTGGCTCAAGTATGGGGTCGGCGGCTGCAGTTGCTGCTAACTTAGCCGATATTGGCTTGGGCACCGACACTGGTGGCTCAATTAGAATACCCGCCAGCTATTGTGGTTTATATGGCATAAGGCCAAGCCATAACGTGATTGAAAAAGATGGCCTAATACCCTTGGCTCCGCCTTTTGATACCATAGGTTGGCTTACCCAAAGCGCAGAGCTATTAAGCGATGTAGGTAATGTACTGCTACCAAATCAAGCTATTAATAACGTTAATACCTTAGTTATTTGTGAGCCGTTATTTGAACTCGTTGACCCTGCTTTAAAAGCTCCACTTAAACAATTGCTTGAAAAAACCAAACCTAATTTTAAGCACCATAAAGAATTTGAACTACCTAACAGCAGCTTACTAAACGAACTTGCTGATAGTTTTAGAGTACTGCAAGGGCGAGCAATCGCAAAAACGCATAAAGATTGGCTTCAATTGCAGGGGCAACTTCCCCAGTTTGCTCTAGCAATTGCGGCACGTTTTAATATGGCGCTTGCCCTAACCGATCAAGAAGAACAAGAAGCACTAAAAGTACAGCACGAGTGGCAAGCAATCGTCGCTAAAAACCTAAATACAAACAGCTGTTTATTTTTGCCAACCACACCTACAACCGCACCTAAATTAGGCGCCGACAAAAGCGCCTTACGCATGCAAATTATTACACTTTCGGCAATTGCAGGGCTTAGTGGCTCAGCGCAAGTGCATTTACCGCTGGCTGATTTAGCAAATGATCATCCGTATGGTTTTTCATTAATGATGACCCACGGTAACGATAAAAGCCTACTTGCTTGCGTTAAGCACCTAGCTGAACACTTTAAACAGGACACACCGGCATGACCACACACAATATTGCATTTACCGCGTCTCATTTTTCGGCAACAGAGGCGGGTATAAATATACTAAAACAAGGCGGTACAGCTACCGAGGCTATGGTAGCCGCAGCAGCTGCTATTAGCGTTGTATATCCACATATGAACTCAATTGGTGGCGACAGCTTTTGGCTTATCGATAATCCCAATCAAAAAACACCCACCGCTATTGACGCCTGCGGCCGCGCAGCAACTAATACAACACCCTATAACTCGCACACGCAAATACCAGATCGCGGCGGATTAAGCGCACTGACTCAAGCGGGCACAATACGCGGCTGGCAAAAAGCGCTTGAGCTTGATGAACACGCAGCACTGCCACTTTCAAAAATTTTAGCGCCCGCAATAAAACTTGCTCGCGAGGGCTTTACCGTTACAAAAAGCTTGCAAGCAGGCTGCGAAAAGCTAGCCGCTGCTAACAATACCAATGACGCATTTAAAAACCTCTACATACCCAATGGCAAGCCCTTGCAAGCGGGTCAGCATTTTAAAAACCCTAAACTTGCAGCAACATTTGAGCACTTAGCAAAACAGGGTTTAAACGTATTTTATGAAGGTGCACTTGCCAGCTCATTTGCCGCTGATTTAGCCAAAGCAGGCAGTTCAATTACCACTGACGATATTGCAAGTACCCAAGCCGAAATAGTTACCCCGCTAAATGCAAACCTAAGTGGTATTGACTGCTACAACTTACCCGCGCCAACACAGGGCGTGCATTCGCTGCAAATAATTGGTGCCGTAAATAAGTTAAAGCATTTAGCTAAAACCGATGCCGACTGGACACACTTAATTGTAGAGGCAACCAAACAAAGCTTTACCCATCGCCCTACCCTTTGGGCCGATCCCAATGTATTAGGGGGTGATTATAAAGACGCACTAACCGATGAGCGCTTAAGCGAACTTGCCAACAATATTGATATGAGCAAAGCACAACAATGGCCATTTAACACAGAGCCTGGCGATACAGTATGGATGGCAGCACGAGATAAAAATGGGCAATTAGTCAGCTTTATTCAAAGTATTTACTGGGAATTTGGCAGCGGAATATTAATGAGCGAAGGCGGCTTTGTGTGGAATAACCGAGGGTTAAGCTTTAGTTTAAACAATCAAGACGCCAATAACCTTGCCCCAAATAAAAAGCCTGCACATACACTTAACCCTGCAATGGCAAAATTTAGCGATGGTCGCCGACTTGCTTACGGAACAATGGGCGGTGAAGGCCAACCACAAACCCAAGCCGCTGTTTTTGCAGGTTATGCATGGCGAAATAAGTCAATAAACCAAGCAATTAGCGACCCTCGGTGGTTACTTGGAAGAACATGGGGTGATACAAGTACAAATTTAAAAATTGAAGAAAGTTTAGCGTCTCATATAGAACATGAATTAAATCAACGTGACCACGATTGGGTAAGCGTTGATAATAATAACGAAATGATGGGGCACGCTGGGGCTATTTTAGATACACCTACAAGCCTTGAAGCTGCAACAGATCCTCGTTCAGATGGACGTGCAACAGTAACTACAGCAGGAACACAATGTCAGAAATAATTAACCAATGGCCAATAGTAGTGGCCTTAATAGCAACTGGTATTTTTGCCGGTATTTTAGCAGGACTATTTGGCGTAGGCGGCGGTATTGTTATCGTGCCTGTACTGTACTTCCTGCTACAAGGTTTTGGCGTAAGCCCAGAGTCGGCAATGATGATAGCAACCGCAACATCACTTGCCACTATAGTACCTACCTCGCTTTCATCTATTCGCTCGCACCATAGCAAAGGCAATATTGACCTTGCCCTAATAAAATATTGGGCACCGTTTATATTAGTTATGGCGGTTGTGGGTAGCATTATTGCTCATACCGTTCGCGGTAACGCATTAGTACTCATGTTTGCCTGTATTGCTATTTTAGTCAGTTTAAACATGTTATTTAGAGCCGGCGCACCTGCACTTGTAAAACAACTACCTGGTAAATTTGGGCAAGGCATTATGGCAAGTATTGTAGGCGGTTTGTCGGTCATGATTGGTATAGGTGGCGGTACTATTGGCGTACCTATGCTAAACGCATTTAACGTACGCGCACATGTTGCGGTAGGTACAGCGGCCGTTTTTGGCTTATTAATTGCGCTACCAGGCGTAATTACCTTATTAAGTATTGGCACAACGCCAATCGATGCTCCCATAGGTACGTGGGGGTTAGTTAACCTCCCGGCCTTTTTTCTTATTATTCCGCTAACTATTTTATTTGCGCCTATTGGCGTAAAAATTGGTAGCAAGCTGGATCAAAAACAACTAAAACGCGCTTTTGCCGTTGTCTTAATGATAACCGGTATTCGTATGCTTATTCAGACTCTGGGAGCCTAAACATGTTTAATAACACGCAAGTTCAAACCTTAAACCCACCACAGCGTTTATTAATGGGACCAGGTCCTATTAATGCAGATCCCCGTGTTTTACGTGCTATGTCGGCGCAGCTTATAGGTCAGTACGACCCAGTAATGACCGGCTTTATGAACGAAACCATGGCGCGCTATCGCGAAATTTTTAAAACCAAAAACGAATGGACCATGCTAATAGATGGCACATCGCGCGCAGGGATTGAAGCCGTACTGTGCTCTATTTTGCGCCCAGGCGATAAAGTATTGGTGCCAATTATGGGGCGTTTTGGGCATTTACTGGCTGAAATTGCAGAACGCGTTGGTGCAAAGGTGCACACAATAGAAGTACCGTGGGGCGAAGTGTTTACGCCAGAGCAAATCGAAAAAGCCATTGTTGATGTAAAACCCCATGTACTTGCCATGGTACAAGGCGATACATCGACCACCATGAACCAACCTCTTGAGCATATTGGCGATATTTGCCAAAAGCACGATGTACTATTTTATTGCGATGCCACCGCATCTATTGTGGGTAACGAACTTCCTGCCGATGAATGGAAACTCGATGCACTTTCTGTTGGTCTGCAAAAATGTTTAGGCGGACCGTCTGGCTCAGCACCATTAACCCTTAGCGACAAATGCGCCGAGTGGATCCAAAAACGTAAAAAAGTAGAAGCAGGTATTCGCACAGCCGATCATACCGACGGCACAGAGCCATTTGTACGCTCAAACTACTTTGATTTAGGCATGATAATGAATTACTGGGGCGAGGAGCGCCTAAATCATCATACCGAAGCCACCAGCATGTTGTATTGCGCCTCAGAATGCGCCCGCATAGTCATTGAAGAAGGCGTGGATAACTGCGTAGCGCGTCACAAATTACACGGCGATGCCATGCTAACAGGTATTCAAGCGTTGGGCTTAAACGTATTTGGCGATTTAACGCATAAAATGAACAACGTACTGGGCGTTTATATACCTGAGGGCATTAATGCCGATCACGTACGAGGGCAAATGCTAACCGATTTTGGAATAGAAATTGGCACCTCGTTTGGACCGCTGCATGGCAAAATTTGGCGTATTGGCACTATGGGCTACAACGCCCGAAAAGATACCGTACTACAAACACTTGCAAGTTTAGACGCTTGCTTACATGCCAACGGTTACAAAGGCCCTAAAGGCGAAGCCGCCATTGCAGCCCTTGCTCACTATAAATAAAAAAAGGATTTAGCATGACGATTGTAAGCCCCCTTTTAAAGCCTTTGTTAAACAAAGAACTTGCTGATGAATACGCAACACGCGCTTTATCTCGCTGTAAAACTCTCAGCGCACTATCGCAAATGCAAGGCGGCATTCACCGCGTGTACTTATCAAAAGAGCACAAAGAGTGTAACGACGTTACTGCATCGTGGATGGTTGAGGCAGGCATGCAATCGTGGCAAGACGAAGTGGGCAACCTTTGGGGAAGACTTAAATCATCAAACCCACATGCTAAACGTTTAATTATAGGATCGCACCTCGACACAGTACCAAACGCAGGTGCGTTTGATGGTATTTTAGGTGTACTACTGGGGATAGAAATTGCAGCGCTTGCAAATAAGTTAAAGCTCGACCTACCCTTTCATTTAGATGTAGTGGGCTTTTGCGATGAAGAAGGCACCCGCTTTGCCACAACTTTAATTGGCTCAAAAGCCCTCGCTAACGAATTTAACCCACAGTGGCTAAACATTGAAGACACAAACGGCATAACTATGCGCCAAGCCATGCTCGATTTTGACTTAAATCCTAATGACTACGCAAAGGCCGCACTAAACAAAAACGAATTACTAGGTTACTGGGAAACTCATATTGAACAAGGTCCGGTGCTCGAATCGGTTAATCAGGCGCTCGGAGTAGTAACGGCTATAGCAGGTGCTAAACGCGCTATGCTTACCCTAACAGGGCAAAGTGGTCATGCGGGTACAACGCCAATGAACTTGAGACAGGATTCGTTAGCAGGCTGCGCCGAACTTACTCTTGCCATAGAGCAGCTAGCAAAAAACGCGAGTAATGGCGAAGTTGCCACCGTAGGGCAAATACAATCTCGCCCCGGTGCAACAAACGTGATTGCAGGTAAAACAACCATAAGCCTAGATGCACGCGCACAGAGCGACACCGATCTCGCTAACTTACTAAGCGCCATACAAAGCAGCGCTCAATCTATAGCAAGCAAACGCAATTTAACACTCGATTGGCAATGGACGCATGCAGCAGATGCCGTTGCGTGCGACACCACTATTCAACATTTATTTACAAGCGCATGTAAACTCAACAACCAAGCATCGCCTTCACTTGCCTCAGGCGCAGGGCACGATGCAATGGCAATCGCTCCAATTTGTCCCGTTGGCATGTTGTTTATACGCAGCCCTGGCGGTATAAGCCATCACCCAGCAGAAGCCGTTATCGACAGCGATGTAACAAAGGCACTCAGTGTAATGTACAGCGCGCTTTTACTTTATGTGAAAGAGTGTGAGTGATTTTAAGGTAATCGAGTAAACCAAATAGATTAACTTGGTATGCTTAGGGGCTTAAACCTCCTCAAAGTCATTTGGAGGTTATTACTGAAGGCAGGTAAATGCAGGAAAACGCAGGAATATACGTTATTTAAAGTAGCTTTATCGAGCTGCCCTTTGCTCTTTTAGGCTAAGGCGTTTATGTGAGCTATATACATGTTGAATGTTTGTACCATTGACCAAATATGCATCCATTTCAACGGTAATTAAACCCGATAATGGCTTGATTTCTAGAACACCCAACTCACCTAAATTTGCAGATAGTAAAGTATTATTCCTAAAAGCGAACAAAGTTTTGTCAGTATCTCGTAAGTCACCATTCACATATAATTTAGCACCACTAAACCAAGCGTTAATTATTTTAACTTTGATTGACTTAACAGTAAATTCAAAGGATTTTCTCATCAGATCTCCATACCCAGAAAATGTAATTATTATACTTTATGTTCTTATATGTTTGGCGCACAACCACTTTCGTTTAATACCAACTTAGTCGATGCTGGGTAATTTTTTAGTGCAGCCAAAGGGCGAATTGGCCGCTGAACCAAATTACCTGAGCAGTTTGGGCACACGTTATTTAACAGCGTTTGAGCACAACCAGAACAAAACGTGCATTCAAATGAACAAATAAAAGCCTCACTGGACTGTGCAGGTAGATTCTTATCACAACATTCACAATTAGGTCTTAAATCTAACACTTAGAGCTCCTTCTTATCCACCCAATACTGAGTAAATATCTATTACCTTTTATAACTTTTGATACCTGATGCTCACTTACATCAGGGCGGAATAGCTTAACCCGCTTTGTTTCAAATATCGGATTACTACAAATAAACTCACCACCCAAATCTGCTTTTTTAAGCACTATATTCAATCGATAGTGTTTACCAGATTCAATTTTGTCTGTGTGTGGTGCTATTTCACTTCCTTGTGGGAATTTAAGCAAATATGTATCAAATTTAATTGGCCACGTAGCACCACAAATCAACATTTTATCGTAGCCTGATTTTTGCCTACCTCGCTCCCAACAAAATAATTTACTCAAAAAAAACATACAATCCCTCGAAACAGCTAACAAACAGTAAGTTAACTCGTTTTTTTATTTTTATTGATAAACAAACCATAGCCGAGTTCATATTTTGATTCAATCGTTTACTGTATTTTACGTGGGATATAAAAGGGAGTTTTAATGTTGTTTTGATTGGCGTTTTAAAAGACATTATGGTGGCTATAATTGACAAGAAAATCAAAATATAGCCACCCGTTTTACTTTAATGCTTATTTAAGGTCTTATTTAATAGTTACCTTTGCATCACTTACCCATGTCTCAGTTATAGCTTCATCATTTTTATCAACTAAATACGCGCGTATGTTTACCGGATTATTGTTAGCTTGTTTGTAGTCAAACGCTAATCGCCATTGGTTTGTACCAACTACCGGATAAACCCCAATAGGTTCTAGTATTTCACCGTTGCTGGCTTCAACAATCGGCTTTATACCACTTTTGTTATCTAAGTCTTTAAATGCTGGACCTTCAAAATCAATCACCATTTTGTTAACGCCTTCAGGAATTGGCTGGCCGGGAATTCCGCCTAAGCCTTGGCGAGTATTTACAACGCTTGCAAGCGTTTTTGATTTTGGATCGAGTGGACGCCACTCAATATCATAAGAAAAGGTAAACTCATCACCTTTGCGCGCCTCTTTTTCAGGCACCCAATAGGCAACAATATTGTCAAACGTTTCATCTTTTGTTGGAATCTCGATTAACTGAACTGCCCCTTTCCCCCAATCGTCAGTAGGTTTGATCCACGCTGATGAACGCTTATTGTAAAATACGCCGTCGTCTTGGTAGTTATTAAAGTCACGGTCTCTTTGGATTAAACCAAACCCTTTTGGGTTCTCATCAATAAAGCTATTGGTCGACACCGACTGAGGATTATTTAATGGGCGCCAAATGTATTGACCCGATCCTGTGTGAATCGCCAGGCCATCGCTGTCGTGAATTTCTGGGCGCCAATCTTTAGCTTCTGTTTTATCTTTTTGTGAGTACCAATACATACTGGTTAACGGTGCTACGCCTAAGCGTTCAACATCGGCGCGCATATACAAATTAGCCGTTACAGAGGTAATATGGCCTTTAGCTTCTTTGTTATCTTTGCTTAAACCAAATCGATAAGCACCAGTGATAGAAGGCCCTTCAAGCAATGCCCAAACAGACACACTTTCACCTTTTTTCTCTGCGGGGCCAATCCAAAATGCAGAAAAGCGCGGAAACTCTTCGGGTTGGTTCATGCCCGTATTAATTGCAATACCTCGGGCCGACAGTCCATATTGCCCTTGTGGCCCATCCGTACGAAAATAAGACGCACCTAAAAACGATATCCAATCTGGTTTCATATCTGGGCGCATTATTCTAAAGCCTGCAAATCCAAATCCTTCACGGAGGTCGTGAGCTGGGCTATCGTCAGGCATATCAAAAACGTCATTACTAAAAGGTACATTTTGAACCTGATTTTTATCGTCTCTGATGTAAATACTTACAGGCTCTGGAAAATATCTGCCAGGGTAAAATAATTGTACGGGCGCCTTTTTTCCACTTGGGTATAAGGTTTCATCTTCTTTAAAGCGTATTTTCCAGTGTTCGTCATACGTAATTTTATCGATTAACTCCGGCGCTGGAACCTTGGTTGCCGTATAGGGCTTTTCGGCTGAGGCTTTTGCCAGTGCTTTTAAGTCTTCGAATGAAAACTCCGTTTTATCTAATGCTTCTGTCGCGTAAGACGACATCGAAGTGCTAAAAATAATTGCGATAAATAACTTTAATTTCATAAAAAGAATGTCCAATAAATTGAGTCAAATAAAAATGGGAACGCTGCACGAACGTATGTTTAACTTAAAGTTCTGTCTGGATATTACGTGACGTAATATGAACTAGCGTTTACTAAGGTATTGTTATTTGACTACAGGACCTCCCATAATTAATTTGTTTTTACGGGAATTAATTTTAAGGGCGATTGCGCGCGTTTAATGATATCGCTGAAGTGAAAATAAACGGAAATAGCGCAGTTTATTGGACGAAGCCGTCAAGAGGTATGGATATATTTAGATTTTAGTTGCCCACTATTCCAAGGCAAATACTTGTAGAGTGGCTGGTTTTTCTATTCGTTGTAGTTACATAGTTGATTTGGGCTAAAGCGTATTATAAGCAGTAAAAAGTGAAGGGTAAGCCTATATAGAACTGTGGTATTTAAATTGATAAGGATTACATTTAAGTGTTGAAAAACAAAGAGGCTCACCACTTTTAAAATTTGCAATTAATAGCTAAATTTGACTAGTCGTCCACCTCAGGGCGTGTTGTTACGTGTTTGTTCATCGTAGCTAAAAGATCTTCTCTACATTTATCAGGTTTCAACGACTCAGGGTTGAAAATTATGGCAAGTACTTTATCAACATATACATAGATTGAACCATTAACTTCTTCGATATGCTCTACAACATCCCAGTCATAAAAGTTATAACCATATTGGTGGATTTCTTTTATACCATCAGCGCTTATTTCAAACTCTTTAGGACCAATCATTATTCCATTTTCATTTGGTGTAAAACATTGTGCAATTTTCACTTCCATAAATTTACTGAGAGCGACGTAAATAAAAAATAAAATGGATAATGTGAAAACAGAAAAGAACAACTTATTTTCTATTCCGCCAGACTGAAACTGAAAGAAGGACATAAAACTAAAAGTTAGCACCAACCAAAGACACACATTTTTAAGCATGGGTATCCATGTATAGGATTTCAACACCTTAGATGCTGTGTGAGCGTAAAAAGCGTCATAGTCGGCTTTAGATGTTTTAATTTTAAGATTCAAAAGATTCTCCATAATCTGAGATACGTATAATTAGCCTGTAGATTAACTCGTTTTTTATTTTTTATTGATAAACAAACCATAGCTGAGTTCCTATCAACTTAAAATCAATTTACCCATGCATTTATTGACCGTAATATTCCGCTTTTTATTTTAAAGAGAATCAGGCTTAATAAAGCCAAGTTGTTTACCATTCTATAATTGATAATTTCCGTAACGGTTAGAATAAGGTCACCCTAACTGCCCTTCATCATTAGTCATTCAAAACGCCTTTAACTGTATTATTTTTTTAAGACGTTTTTTAATGACCTTTTGCTCGCAATAAAGCCCGATAAAACCACCAACAGCAATTGAAGCCACAACCAACAACCAATATAAAGAGCTGTTAGATTCCTGAATACCCGAAATATAAAGGTATAAGTTAAACGGGATAATAAAAAATAAGCTACCTAGTACTTTAATGAATTCCCTAAAAAGCTCTGTATCAGACTTTGCTTTGTTGATATGAGAGTTAATAGTTTCATTTGATATCTCATTTAGCTCTGGGTATGTCTTTTGTAACCAATTTAAATAATTCAATCATGCTTCCTTGTATTTTTATATCTAGTGCTGCCTTAAATAGGCAAAATATATTTGCTAAAGTAAGCGACATAGCAGTAAAAACCAGATTTTTTTTGTTCTGCTTTACGACTTGTTAGAGCTACTTTTTATCCACAACATAATAGCCTACATTTGATAAAGAATAACTAGCAACGCCCTTTTCGGTTGAAGGCGTAAAGTATATAAATTTTGGGGATATTAATTTTAGTTTCCCTTTAGTTTTAACTCCAGATTGAGCATTAGTTATTGTTATTGATAAATCACCACCAACGCCAAATGCCTGTAAGCCAATTGAAATTACTTTGGAGGATTGAGCAGACCAATTAAAAGACATAAAAACTATACAAAAAGTAATAGCTCCTAAACTGATAAATTGTGCCTTAGCCTTGAAGTAAATTAGCACTGAAATATGAGTAATAATAACCGCACACATACCTAATACAAAGAAAATCCGAGCAGTATCAGCACCAGAAATAAACTCTAAGATAAGGATCGACCAAGTAATTAAAGTAAATAAAATACTCAGGGCAATTAGTTGTTTATCGATTTTCTTTTTCTTAACTTTTCCAACAATCAATAAGACAGGGCTAAATATTGCTAATGAACTAATAAGTAAGAAAAAAGCAGTAGTTACGAAAAACAATTTCATTCCAAATACACCCTCCGTAAAGAAGTCGTAAGAGAAAAAGTCATATTCTCCCATGTAAATTAGAAACATGATCATCGTAATATTTGGTACAAGGAAAAAAGCGGAAATAATATACGAAAGTGTTCTCCACCAAATTTCGTTAGGGACACTTTTGATTTTTGTTATTAGATCATCCAATGCTAGATACTCCTTTAGTACCAACGAGCCTGTAGATTAACTCGTTTTTTTATTTATTTTTATTGATAAACAAACCATAGCTGAGTTCCTATTTTGGTTCAATCGATTACTGTATTTTTACGCAGAATATAAAAGGGTTTGATGTTGTTTTAATTAGCATTTTGCAAGGAATTACTGGAAATTTGGTGTAGGTGTTTTTTTACTCTGGTGGGCAAAGTATATTTGTTAAAATAAGCGATGCAGCAGAAAAAACCTAGCAGTTGGGGATCATCATAACGTTGGTAATATTCCGCTTTTATTTTAAAGGAAATTAGGCTCAATGAAGCCGAGTTGTTTACCATTTTTTAATAAAAATTGTTCTCGCCTATCAGGCTATCTATTTTTATTTTCATCTTGTCAATATAGCTCAGCTTTTTGCGTGATGCACTTTCATGGATGTAACCTAACTCACTGCTATCATTGATAATTGACGTAAAATTTTGAATGGGTGTCATCTTAACTTCCTGGCATGGCTTTTTGCGTTATTTTCGTTATTTTCGTTATTTGCCAAAACTGTGACAACTAATCAATACCGGAGTTTAGGCGCTTGTTAGTATTTTTTATTCACCATACTTTCTCATGAATAAATTAACACCTTCCAGCATTAATTTAACCCTTGCTGTACCACCAAGCTCTTCCCATTCACCATGAGCTGCATGATTTCTCATTCCTCCCCAAGAAGCTATATCTTTCATATCCTGTTTAGTTATTAATTCTTCAGCACGTAAAGTGGTAGCGTAAGAATCAAGGCTTGCCTTTTTTGGCCCCAATGATAGTTCTTTGTCTTCTACCCAGTTTCTAAGAAACTCCTCCAAAGATGCTCCTATCAATATAGTTGGAGCAGCGGGGTGAACTTTATTAGAACGTAATAATCCTTGTGCTTGATCAAGAAAGTCTGAAGTCACATCAATTTCAGCTTGTCTTCTTGGGCTAAGCCCTCCAACAAGTCCATCGTCAAGATGATCTATAAATGAGCGTAAAATTTCAGAAAGGTATTGACCTGCTCTGGCTTTATCAGTTGGCATAGAAGATATAGCAGTTAAAAAAGGGCTTTTTGCTCCTGCAAATTTAACTAAAAAATCAGAAACTCTTGCATATATCCCTTTAAATTTAACGTAATCTTTTTCACCGATAGTATTGGATATTTGAATTAATTTTTCTGCTAATTTTATAACATCATCAGTTTGCACAATAGTCCCTTAAAATTNTTTACCGTGGGTGAATAATATCTATTAGATCACAGCGAATGAATGGATTCAAGGTTAAAAAGCAATCAATTGAAAATAGTAGAATACGTTCCTAGAAAGAGTAATTCTACAGCCTCAACGCCCCATTAAGAGGCAAAAAACAGCTTGCTATAATGCCTGAGGAACGAAGGGCAGCAAGCTGTTTTTTGTCCTTTTGAATGGCTTGTTAGCTGACGCTTTCACATGACGTTTTAAGGTTATGCTTTTTAGACTTTATTAACCTTGTAAATCCATTGTCCGTTTTATAACCGACATGAACACCAGTAGGAAAAACGACTATTGAATAAGAAGGATATGAATATAATAAACCAGCAATTGGTGTATTCCAATCAATGTCCCAGCCCCTTTTATTTTCACTTAACCAATTTCTAATTTCAACGTACTCAGCATCTTTGCGAGTGATGACTTTTCCACAAAGAGTAAATTCAGGTGGAATAAGTTCAACATTAACATCTTGAGCTTGAGCGTAAGGAACATATGCTCCAATAGAAGATAATATAATTAGTGCTAGTAATGCTTTCACCCGAATCCTCATAGACAGCTAACGAGCCTGTAGATTAACTCGTTTTTTTATTTATTTTTATTGATAAACAAACCATAGCTGAGTTCCTATTTTGGTTCAATCGATTACTGTATTTTATGCAGAATATAAAGTGGGAGTTTGGTGTTGTTTTAATTGGCGTTTTGGACGGGATTACGGGTACTTGAGTGGCTTTTATTTAGGGTAAAAGCGCTTACCCTTCTTAATGCATCGTGTTTTGCAGCTTTTCTATATTATGAACAAGACAATACAGTTGCCATTGCGCATTCACTTTCGTTTGACCCCGTAAGGTCAATTTATTCATGCCTTTATTCACTGTAATGTTCCCGAACACTGGCTCAATACACCCGAGTCGTTTGCTATATTGTCGTCGACCTATGGGGCTGTCTATTTTTACTTTCATTTTGTCTACATAGCTCAGCTTTTTGCGTGATTCATTATTTATAAACTGTACTTGTCGCCCCGTTTTAATGGGTGGCTTTCGCATGCATTGCTGCTGTAGCGGGCACGTTTTACAGTCTTTTAAATAACCACAGAATCGCGTGTATTGCTGATTGTGACTTTTTACATTTATCCCGCTTCGCCACATTGCATTGCCTGCGGGGCAGCGGCAAATTTGGGTTGCTTCATTATAATGAAAATCATCTGAGGTAAATAATCGTGGCTTGCCTTTGCTGCGTTTTAGTCGGCGCTTTTCTTGCTCTGTTTCGTATGTTTCGCTGGCTTTAAACAATGGATTTCGTTTTCTAAATTGGTTGTCCGCAATGTAGGTATCGAACCCACTTTGCGCCATAAATTCAAGATTTACTTCGCTGTTAAACCCACTGTCTGCGGTGAATTTGATGGTATGCTCATCTTCCATTTTTTCTGTATTGAGTTTAGCGAGTTGCTGTTTTAATTGTGCAACGGCTGGCTGTAAAGTTTGTTGCTCGCCTACTGAGCCCCACGCTTGTGCTTGCAGGATAATTTGGTGTTTATCATCGTTTATCGCGATGCCGTTGTAACCTTGGATTGTGCCTTTTGAGGTCGTCATTTTTGCACTATCTGGATCAGTGATATTACTTTTAACAGGCTTGCCTTTACTGCCTGTTTTCTCTTCGTGAGTGGCTAAAAACTCGGTGATTTTATCTGCACTTTTATCTAGCTTTTCTTTTTGTTTTAAATCCTGAGTTATCAATTCTTCGCCCAGTCCATCTTGTGATTGGTGGCGTTCAATAATACGTTTGCTTGCGCGTTCTAGTTTTGCTTTTTTGCGACCTAACTCATCGAATGTGCCACTCCACTCTTTACTCGCATTGGACTTTAATTTACACCCATCAATGGCAAACATGTTGCGGCCTATCAAGTCTTCCTCATCACATATCATCAGCACTTGCGTAAAAATCGGCTCAATCTGTTCATGCATTTTAGCAACGAAGCCTGCTATTGATGCGTAATGCGGCTGGATATCTCCCGACACACTCATAAATAAAATGTTCGTCTCACACGCTTTAGCAATTCGACGGCTACTGATCAAACCATGTGCATAGCCCAGTAAAATAATCTTTAGCATTACCGAAGGTGGATACGCCGCCGCGCCCGTTT
>NZ_JADYXI010000020.1:0-91862 GCF_015864375.1 Pseudoalteromonas sp. SWYJZ19 | reverse complement strand
GTAATCCCTTCCAAAACGCCAATTTAAACAACACCAAACACTTCTTTATATGCTGCGTAAAAATACAGTAATCGATTGAACCAAAATAGGAACTCAGCTATGGTTTGTTTATCAATAAAAACAAACAAAAAACGAGTTAATCTACAGGCTCGTTAGGCGTTTCTCAGGTTTGGAGTTCAAATGGGATCTAAGTTTTGGTTTGTTAGAGCATTAAAAGTATTTCTTGGAGTAGCTGCTTTACTTTTTATAGTTGAGTTGCTTAAACAGCATTCAGTCCAAGAAGCATTAATTTTTGCTTGTATTTGGTCTTCAATCACAACAGCAATATTTATATGTTCAAGGCTATATCAATCACGTAAAGGTGTAGAGTGTGCTTTGTGCAATGACATTCCAAACAAAAGTGATAAAAACACCTAACAAGATAATTGGACTCCCAAACTCTACACTGAAGTAGAAATTATTTTTCGGAGTTCAATTATGAATAAGTTAAGAATTGGTGTCGATTTAGCTCATAAATTAACAATTAAAGTGGCTGTCTAGTTTATCTGGTAAAACACGATGCATTAAGAAGGGTAAGCCCTTTTAACCTAAAATAAAGCCACTCAAGCCCCGTAATTCCTTCCAAAACGCCAATTAAACAATATCAAACACTTCTTTATATTCTGCGTAAAAGTACAGTAATAGATTGAACCAAAATAGGAACTCAGCTATGGTTTGTTTATCAATAAAAACAATTAAAAAACGAGTTAATCTACAGGCTCGTTAGTTTACTAGTGAATTAAAATAGATATGAGTCTAACTAAAATTATATTATTGTCATCTTACTCATTATTCTTTGTTTGTGGGATTTTGACTGGAAGGAATAATATTGAAGATTGGATTGCGTCTTTAATTCTATATAGCATGACTCACTATTATATTTTACCGTTCTGTACGGGTAAGCCAATGTCCTTACCTTATTCAAGTGAAATGGCTAACAAAGATGAAAACGATGGTTACCGTTACTTGTTGTTTGGTATCTCTTTTGTTTTAGCTTTAGCTGTATTAGCAAATTAAATAGATAAGTAAACTAACAAGGCGTTCTAACGGATAATGCTCCTCACCCGTTTTAGTGGACACCTCCTCATCACTTTGATGAGGCTAAAATGCCTAGATATACTCAACCTAGGAAGACATGGTTTTACCCAGTTAATTTCAAAATCAAAGTGCAGTGGCATAGTGATTTTGGCCACTATTTACATACAAACTTGTATAAAACCAAGTGGGGATTTTTTATGCCTTAGTTTTATTAAAAACGCCCACTAATGTTAAACTACAAAAAATTTAATTACTTAATATTACCATGGCATTTTACATTCCTTTATTACAACCACATTTTAAGCACATTGAAATTGGCGATACGTTAACATCACTTTGGAGTGGCTGTGGCAGTATTGTGCAGTGCCAGCTTGATGATAAAGCCTGTGTTGTTAAAGCTATTAAAATACCCAGCTATATACACCACCCTAAAATTAAGCAAAGCGAATTTGCGCTTGAAAGAAAGCAGTATTCCTATAGCGTTGAATACACTTTTTATAAGCTTTATAGCCAGCATTTACCAGCACATGCGCAAAGTATTGAATGTATAAGCGCAATTAATAAAGGCGATGAATATGCGCTGGTGTTTAAGGACTTCACCAAACATGGATTTACTCAAGCGGGGCAGCAACATGTTAAAGCTATATTAAAATGGCTTGCACACTTTCATGCGTTTAACTTAAGTAAACCCGCAGATGGATTATGGCAGCAAGGCAATTACTGGCATTTAAGCACGCGCCCAGATGAGTTTAATAAATTAAAAACAACGGATGATAAAAAGTCCGATATTAAAAATGCTGCACATAAAATAGATGAGCAACTACAACGTTGTGCGTACAAAACGCTGATTCATGGCGATGCAAAACTTGGTAACTTTGCAGCAAATGAGAGTGGTAAAATACTCGGTTATGATTTTCAGTATATAGGTGCAGGTTGCGGGATAATTGATGTAATGTATTTTATGACCAGTTGCTTAAGTGATGCACAATTACACGAAAGCGCTGATGAGTATCTTGCTTATTATTTTGATAATTTAAAGAATGCTATTGCTACTTATCACCCTTTAGCACCTGCCGATAAAATAGCTGACGATTGGCTCGCTTTATGGCCTGCTGCATGGGCTGACTTTTATCGATTTTTATCTGGCTGGAGCCCTGAGCATCAAAAAATAAATAGTTATATGCAACAGCAAGTAAACAGCTGGTTAGCGAGTAACATTTAATAAACACAAAGGGTTAATGGCTTGCATAAATATCAAGCAAAACAATACATTTTGGCACGATGTATGAAAATCTCTTTAAAACTACAGGTCAAATGACCTTTTTTAATATAAAATACCGCAAATTCTTCTATCACTAGGTTTACATCATGGCTATTCACGTTATTTCTCACCCTCTTGTTCAACATAAATTAGGCCTAATGCGCGCGCATGGTATTAGCACTAAAAGCTTTCGTGAATTGTGTTCTGAAGTAGGTACTTTATTAACCTACGAAGCAACAAAAAACCTACAGTTAGAAGATAACGAAATTACAGGCTGGGATGGCAATAAATTAAAAGTAGAGCATATTAAAGGTAAAAAAATTACCGTAGTGCCTATTTTGCGTGCTGGTCTTGGCATGATGGACGGTGTAATGCAGTTATTACCAGCGGCTAAAGTAAGTGTTGTTGGTCTTGAACGTAACGAAGAAACACTAGAGCCAGTACCATATTTTGAAAAGTTAGTAGGTAATATTGATGAGCGCTTAAGCTTAGTTATTGACCCTATGCTTGCAACGGGTGGCTCAATGATTGCCACAATCGATATGCTTAAAAAAGCAGGCTGTAAAGAAATCAAAGTAATTGTACTAGTTGCAGCACCAGAAGGTGTTGAAAGAACACTTACAGCTCATCCAGATGTAGAAATATTTACAGCCTCAGTGGATAGCCACTTAAACGAAAAGGGCTATATTATCCCTGGTTTAGGCGATGCGGGCGACAAAATATTTGGTACTGTTTAGGAGTCTTAAGTGCAAAATAATGACACCTTTTCAATAAAAACTATTTTAACGGGCGCGCAAATGCTGTTTGTAGCATTTGGTGCGCTGGTATTAGTGCCGCTTTTAACGGGCTTGGATCCTAATGTTGCGCTTTTTACCGCAGGCATTGGTACCTTGCTGTTTCAGGTAGTGACTAAAGGCCAAGTGCCTATATTTTTAGCGTCATCATTTGCCTTTATTGCACCTATTATTGCCGCTGTGCAAATGTGGGGCGTGCCGGCCACTATGGGCGGCTTAATGGTGGCGGGTTTTGCTTATATGCTTTTAAGTTTATTAGTGAAATTTAAAGGCGTTGCAACGCTTCATAAAATTTTACCACCTGTGGTTGTAGGCCCAGTAATTATGGTTATTGGTTTAGCGCTTGCACCTGTTGCTGTAAATATGGCGATGGGTAAAAGTGGCGACGGCAGTATTCAAATTATTGATTACACCAGCGCTATTTATATTTCGTTGTTCTCGTTAGTGGTTACGCTTATTTTTGCAGTATGGGGAAAAGGCGTATTTAAGCTTATACCTATACTAGCAGGGGTTGTAGCGGGTTATTGTTTATCGCTTGGTATGGGCGTTGTGCAATTTGACGCAGTGACTAACGCACAGTGGTTTGCTGTACCAAACTTTACTTGGCCTGAGTTTAAATGGCAGGCTATTTTGTTTATGGTACCTGTAGCAATAGCACCTGCAATTGAGCATATTGGCGATATGATGGCTATTAGCCAAGTAACCAATAAAGACTTTTTGAAAAAGCCTGGGCTTCATCGTACTTTGTTTGGTGATGGCCTTGCGACTTCTGCGGCATCATTATTTGGTGGCCCGCCTAACACTACTTACTCAGAAGTAACGGGGGCAGTTATGCTTACCAAAAACTTCAATCCTAAAGTAATGATGTGGACAGCTGTTATTGCCATTATTTTAGCGTTTGTAGCTAAAATGGGATCTGGTTTGCAAACTATTCCTGTGCCAGTAATGGGCGGAATTATGATTCTACTTTTTGGCTCTATTGCTGTAGTGGGTTTAAATACATTAGTTAAGTCGGGCGATGATTTAACAGCACCACGTAACTTAAGTATTGTTGCACTTATTTTGGTGTGCGGTATTGGCGGTATGCATATTGGTGGCAGCCAATTTAGTTTAGAGGGCGTAAGCCTTTGCGCTATTTTAGGAATAGTACTTAACTTAGTATTACCAAAAGCAGAGCCTGAAAAAGTTTAATTTTGCACATTAGCTAAATAGATTGCACCATAATAGCGCATTTATAATGCGCTATTTTTTTAACCTATTAATAAATATATAAAAATAATAATGGTCTAGTATCTGCATTTAACTCCCAGACGCATTGTATGCAAAGGAGTAACTATGTCAGAGGCCAATATTGTGGATATAACCCCGTTTTTAGCAAAACACCAACTGCCTTTAAAGTATCAATATTTGAGTGAGCAATATTTTGTTCCACTTGCGCATGACATCCTCGAATCTAAAAAAACAAATACTCCTATTTTTGTTGCCATAAATGGATGCCAAGGCTCAGGAAAAACAACACTCGCTGATTTTTTAGTTACCTGGTTTTCTAAAAACACACCGCTTAACAGTGTTGCATTGTCGATTGATGACTTTTATTTAGCAAAACAAGCACGTACTGAGCTTGCCAAAGATGTACATCCTCTTTTTACTACTCGCGGAGTACCGGGCACTCACGACGTAGCTTTAATGAATAGCACAATAACTAACTTACTGGCAGGAGAGGTAAACGTACCGCTTCCACGTTTTAATAAACACGAAGACGACTGCGTGCCAGCAATTGATTGGCTAACAAACGAAAAGCCAGTTGATATTGTTATTTTAGAAGGGTGGTGTGTAGGCAGTGAGCCACAACCGCTGTTTTCATTGAGTGAGCCGCTTAACGAGTTAGAGCAACAATTTGATAAAGAGGGCGTTTGGCGCCGCTGTATAAATAGCTGTTTGGCAAACGAATACAAAGCCGTTTTTAACCTAATTGATTATACCGTTATGCTAAAAGCACCGAGTTTTAGTGATGTTTTTACATGGCGGCAAGAGCAAGAACAAAAGCTAATAGCCAAAAAAGGTGAAGGCTCAGGCACCATGACTAACGAGCAATTGGTGTATTTTATTTCTCATTTTGAGCGCATTACGCGTGAGAACTTAAACACACTGAGTGCTAAAGCAAACGCTTTAATTGAACTTGATAGCAATCGCGATATTAGCGGTATGCACCTAACAAGTGATGACACCCTTCAACCTATTATTTTTACAGATTTGGACGGTACATTACTCGATCACGCCGATTACAATACAAATAATATCAGTGAGTTATTACAGCAGCTGCAAAATGCGCATATTCCTGTGGTGTTTAATACCAGCAAAACTTTTTGCGAAGTTATAGAGCTTAAAAACGATTTAAATATTCAACAGCCTTTTATTGTCGAAAACGGTGCAGCGGTATTTATTCCAGAAGACTATTTTGAATTAAAGCCAATTGGTTGTAAAAAAGTAGGCGCGTACTGGTGTTATGCAATGGCAAAGCCGTTATCGAGTTTATTAAAGGACTTAAATACTTTAAAGGCGGATTACAAAGCGCATTACAAATTGTTTAGTGACTTATCGAGTGAGCAAATATCAGAGCTTACAGGCCTCGATGATGCGCAAGCAAGACGCGCACAAACTCGCGATTATTCAGACCCTCTTTATTGGTATGGCAACGACGAATTACTCACAGCCTTTGTAAACGATGTTGAAGCACTCGGCTACGATATAAAAATTGGTGGGCGCTTCATTCATATTGCCAAAAATACCGATAAAAGCGCTGCACAGCAGTGGTTAGTTAAACAGTTTACCCATCATTTCAGAAAGCCTCTCACGGTCATTGCACTTGGTGATAGCGATAACGATAAGCAAATGTTAGAGCATGCAAATATCGCCATTATTATCGCTAATCCGGCGAGTAAAAAACCGGTTAAATTGTCGCACAATAAAGCACGATACTCTCAATCGCCAGCACCGCTGGGCTGGATTGAAGAAATAACATCGTTGCCGTGCATTAGCAGTATTTTAAGTATTTCTGAGGAGCAAACATCTCATGGCTGATTTTTATCAAAATGGCATTATTACAACATTACATAATATTGCCGACAGACCAATAGAAGATCTAGAAAAAGAGCTACTTACTTTTAGCAAGCAGCGCCCAATGGGATTAATACTTCCTTCGTTATTTAGTGAACTTGAAGGCCCTGCGCTGCAAAATATAGTTAGCGAGTTGCGTGAAGTACCGTATTTGTCACAAATTACTATAGGCTTAGATAGAGCCGACGAAGCACAGTACCGCCATGCACTTGGTTTTTTTAAAGAGCTAAACCAAAACCACAAAGTATTATGGAACGACGGTCCTCGCTTACAAGCACTTGATAAAGAATTACAAGAGCTAGGCGTTGCACCGCGTGAGCTGGGTAAAGGCCGTAACGTGTGGTACTGCATGGGCTATAAATTAGCAACAGCGGAAGTGGAATCTATCGCGCTGCATGATTGCGATATTTTAACCTACGACAGAAGCTTACTTGCTCGCTTAATTTACCCCGTTGCGCATCCGCGTTTTAACTATGAATTTTGTAAAGGATTTTACCCGCGCACTGCTAATGGAAAAATTAATGGCCGTGTATCGCGCCTATTAGTAACGCCATTGCTTCGCTCGTTTAAAACAATTCTAGGCAATACCGACTATCTTGAATATATGGACTCATTTAGATACCCACTTGCAGGTGAGTTTTCGTTTAGACGCGATGTATTAAACGATATTCGCATTCCAAGTGACTGGGGCCTTGAAATAGGCGTACTGAGTGAAATGTATCGTAACTATTCACATAACCGCTTGTGCCAGGTAGATATTGCTGATAATTACGATCATAAGCACCAAGAACTTTCACTTGATGACCAAAGTGCAGGTTTGTCTAAAATGTCGATTGATATTACTAAGGCATTGTTTAGAAAGCTGGCAACTCAAGGTGTCACTTTTACCAGCGAAACAATTCGCTCACTAAAAGCAACGTACTACCGTATCGGTCTAGATTTTATTGAAACCTATCACAACGATGCGTTAATGAACGGGCTAACGCTTGATGTACACCAAGAAGAAAAAGCAGTAGAAATGTTTGCACAAAATATTATGGAAGCAGGCCAACACTTTTTAGAAAACCCAATGGAAGCGCCATTTGTACCAAGTTGGAACCGTGTTGTATCAGCAATGCCAGACGTACTTGAGCGCTTAAAAGAAGCCGTAGAACTAGATAACGAAGAATATAGTTAACCTGTACGCAGGTTAACTAGCCTATAAGTCTAAATAATAAATATTAGGGGCGCATGTGATTTCAGTTAGCGAATTATTTTTACAACGAGTAGAGCAACATCTTCATATTATTTATGAGGGAGTTGAGCTGCCTTTATCGGTTACTGAGCTTGCTCAGCAACTTATTAAAATTATATTAGGTAGCAATGCACTGCGCGACCCGACTCCCCATACAAACAGATGGGATGAGCAAGATATAGTATTGATTGCTTATGGCGACTCTATTATTAAACACGACGATAGTGAGTTTGCTGTATCAAGCCCAATAGAAGCACCGCTTAAAACGTTGCACCGCTTTATAAAAGAGCAGTGCGATATGCAGCTAAATGCCCTGCATATATTGCCATTTTACCCGTACAGCTCAGACGAAGGCTTTGCGGTAATGAACTACGTGCAAGTGAATGAGTCGTTAGGTGATTGGGGAGATATTCAAAATATCGCTAAAGACGTAAAGCTAATGGCAGATTTAGTTATTAACCATTGCTCAAGCAGAAGCGTATGGTTTGAGAACTTTTTAAACGATTTACACCCGGGTAAAGACTACTTCAAAACGGCGAGCTTAACGGATGATTTAAGCCAAGTTGTACGCCCGCGAACCTCATCGTTATTAAATACTGTAACTACGCCAAGCGGCGAAAAACATGTGTGGTGTACGTTTAGTCACGATCAGGTTGATTTTGACTTTGGCAATCCTGATGTACTTAAAGAGTTTGTGGGAATAATTAGGCATTATTTAGACAATGGCGTGCGTTTGTTTAGGCTTGATGCGGTTGCATTTTTGTGGAAACAGCTTAATACAAGTTGCATTAACTTGCCGCAAACACATGAAGCAGTAAGGCTAATGCGAACACTTATTGAGCACGCAGAGCCCAGCGTAGTTATAATTACCGAAACCAATATTCCAAACCAAGAAAACCTATCGTACTTTGGTAACGCTAACGAAGCGCACAGTATTTATAACTTTGCATTGCCGCCATTGTTGCTACACACATTACTTAGCGGCGATAGCACAGCAATTAAACATTGGATGATGAGTATGCCGCCTGCGCAAAATGGTACTGCATACTTTAACTTTATAGCCTCGCATGATGGAGTAGGGCTCAGACCAATTGAAGGTTTACTACAACCCAGCGAAGTGGCGTCACTAGTAAGTACAACCATGCAGTTTGGTGGTCGTGTATCTATGCGTACAAGTAACGATGGCACACATACACCGTACGAGCTAAATATTGCTTTATTTGATGCACTACAAGGGACGCACAATGGCCCCGATAAGTTTGGCCTTGAGCGATTTATGTGTGCTCACGCAATTATGTTTGCACTTGAAGGTATCCCAGGGCTTTATATTCATAGTTTGTTGGGTACAACTAACGATTACGACCGATTTGAAAATTCACAGCATAACCGCGCTATAAATCGTCATCGTTGGCAAGAATCAAAGCTACTGGCTGCAATTGGTGAAAAGTATAGTCATCATCATAAAGTGTTTAACGGCATAAAAAGCTTATTGGCAGTACGCAAAAAGCAGAGTGCCTTTCACCCCAATGCTACACAGTTTACGCTACATTTAGCAGGTGGGTTGTTTGGTTTTTGGAGACAAAGCATTGACAGGCGCCAAAGTATATTTTGTGTTTATAACATTAGCGATAAACCACAAACACTCACATTGGCCGACTTAAACTTAATTAACACCCAAAAGTGGTTTGATTTGGTGGCAAATAAAACGATTGAAGAAAGCCAATTAACGATAGAGCTAGAACCATACCAAAGCGTGTGGCTGAGTAATATTAAATAAGACCTATTAAAAAGGCTCGCACTGCGAGCCTTTGTTTTAACTAGGGCGTGTTGATCTTTGTGGATTGAAATTTGTTCAATCTAGGGGCGATTAAATCGCGACGCGAGATTTGTAACCTAGTGGGCTAAGTAAAAACCGAGCAAAGCTTCCGCGTCCTGCTCACGCCCCTTACCTACATCCATGTAGGCAACAAAGAGTTAATCGTCCCTAGAAAGAACCCTTCGGGCAGCGCATGTTTGGTATTTATGCTGCGTTATCGCCTATTTATGGGGAATAACCACACTACATAGGCTCTGCCTTGCCTAAAAACCAAACATACTGCTGCAAATTCACCCACCAATGATCAACACGCCCTAATAAGTTATTTTATTAATTATAAGCTGTAGCTTAAGTTAATGTAGCCAAAGCGGCCAATGTTATCGTAACTTGCGCTACCCGCGCTTGTACCACGTGAACCGTACGGAAGTTTACGGTTGAATACGTTATCAACACCTACTTTAACGCCTAAACCGCTATCGAAGTTATAACCAACAGTCATATCGGTAATAAAGTATTTACCGTAAGACATTTGATTACTTGGGTTAGGGTTGTTTTCAAGTTCAACATTTGTGTATAAATCGACTTCACTTAAAAAGCGTGTTTCAACTGTTGAGAAAAAGTTATCCATAACATAACTTACAGATAAGTTAGTTTGCCACTTAGCTTCACCTGTAGTACCTGCGTATTCAATGTAGTTACTAGGGTCGTCTTGGAACGGGTAATCTTTACGTTCAATTAAGTAAGTACCAATTAAGCGTGTTTTAAAGCTACCTTCAAACGCGTCAAAATCGTAACCTAGTTCAAAATCTATCCCTGATGCTTTTTGGCCAGCAACATTTAATACAGAGTTTTGAATTAAAGTAATTTCACCATTAGCATTACGTGTGATTAAGTTACAGTACTGATTGTTTATACCTGTTGCGCTATCTACACAGCGATCAAGAATGTCTTGCGCGTTAATTGTGTCAATTGCATCTTCAAGTTCAATTTCCCAGTAATCAATAGTAAGTAGCGCGTTTTCTAAAAACTCTGGTTGGTAAACAATACCTACAGTTGTACTTGTTGACTCTTCGCCTTTTACATCGCGGTTACCACTGCTTAAACCATCTAAAGAGGCTGAATCGTAATCTGAGTTAAAGTCACTCGCTACGCCTAATGCGGCACAGTTTGCAGTACGTGTTGCACCGTTTGATAAGTCACCTAAGTTTTCAGCGCGACACGGGTCGTCTACATTGTAGAAAGTTTGGCTTGCTGCACCAAATACTTCACTAATGTTTGGCGCACGAAGTGCTGCAGATTGAGTTACACGTACACGTAGTTCATCGTTTACAGTCCAATCAAGGCCAAGTTTCCAGCTAGTTGCTTCGCCAATCGTACTGTAGTCAGCATGACGTACTGCTGTATCAAACACTAAATCTTGAATAAGCGGTAAATCAGTTAAAATTGGCATCGTCGCTTCAAAGAATACTTCGCGAACGTTAAACGAGCCCTTATCTTCGCCCAGTGCGTTAAAAAAAGTACCTTCAGCGTTATCAGGCTCTTTAGTTTCGCTTTCTTCTTTACGGTACTCAGCACCAAATGCAATACCTACATAGCCCGCTGGTAATTCAAAAATAGCGCCATTAGCGAGTGAGCCAGAAATAACTGTTTGCTTAATAGTTGAAGTGCCAACAGATACCGTATTAATGTAATCAATGGCTTGTTGAGATGGCGAACCAAACCCCATAATATTTACAGGAACACAGCCATCAGCTTGGGCTGCAGCACTACGACATACTACGTTACCATTTGTATCTTCAACGGCATCAAGTGCATTAAAGTAATTTGCTACAATCATGTTAGCGCCATTTTCGCGCTCTAGATCAGTTTGGCCGTATACTATTGAGGTATCTAATTCCCAATCATCAAATACTGTGCCTTTTAAGCCGGTAACAAAGCGCGTTGTTTCACGCGTATTGTTTTCAATGCGGCGGCCAAGGTCGGTCATCATGCGGTTAACCATGATCGAATCAACACCTTGCTCTTCCATACGTGCTTTAATGGCTGGGTCTAGGTAAGGGTTGTCGATTTTGATGCTGTTTTCATCGTCAAAGAAGAAAAACGCAGGTTGACCTATGCTTTCGCCTTGGCTATTTACGTATTTTGCATCAAAGTAAACGTTTAAGTCGTCGGTAACATCGTAGTTAACTTTAAAGTTTACGTTGTAGCGCTCAAACTCAGGTTGAATCTCTTCAAATTGACCAAGATTAAACGAATCACAGTTTGCACACGACAAGCCATCTACATTATCACCTATGTATAAGTTGCGAGCGCTGCTGTCGGCATTAAAGCTATTAGTATATCCATCTTCAAGTGCATAAACACCGGCGTTATTAATAGCGTAATAACCTGCATTAGGCGTTAAAATTTTATCAGGGAAAGCTGCGCTATCTTTGTTTGCTTCTGTTTGGGCTTGATTACGTAAACTACTAAACGAAGTGCTAGTCCATGGGTGGTCAAGTGCGTTTAATGAATCCTGGCCTGAGTACTCAATAGCAAAAGCTGCATTACCACGATCGTTATCAAAGTTAGAGCCGTATGAGAACGTCGCTTTTTCGTTGTTGTAGCTGCTTAAATCGGCAAAACCACGTGTAACGCTAAAGTCCATGCCTTCAATGTTGTCTTTTAATATAAAGTTAACAACACCTGTTACCGCATCAGCACCGTATACAGCAGATGCACCACCAGTAATTATCTCTACACGTTCAACCCATACACTTGGAATAGTGTTGGTATCTACAGATTGAGAGCCTGCAGAGCTTGATACATGACGCTTGCCATTTACAAGTACCAAAGTACGATCTGTACCCATGTTACGTAAATCAAGAATATTTAAACCCGCAGTACCAATAAACCGGCCTGAGTTAGCCATAGAATATGTATTGCCAAGTGCAGGTAAGTTATTTAGCGCTTCACCAATGTTTACTGCGCCAGTATTCATTAGCTGCTCGCCACTGATGACTGTAACAGGTGCAGGCGCAATAGCACCTTCACGTAAAATACGTGAACCCGTTACTTCAACACGTTCAATTTTTGTTGCTTGCTCATCTTGTGCAAGCACAGAATTACTTGCTGTTGCAGCAGCAGTAATTAATGCACATTTAATGCTAGTAGAAAGTAAGTTATGACGTTTCATTTGATTCCCAGAGAACATTTTTAGTAATTAAATACAATGTAGCTTTATTATGAGGGCGGCGATTATTGCATGCTGATTATTTTATTAAAAGTAGCTAACTCACTGTAAAGTAAGTAACTTGAAATAACCTGAAGAAATTTTGTTGTGTTTTTTGGTATTAATTACAAAAGCTTTTTAAATGATTTACTGAGGTTTTTTACATTTAGTTTTTCTTATGTATTTTAGTTATTAACATTGGTTTTTATTTGTTAAATTTTCAGTTGTTTTTTAAGTCAACTTTTTGCGGTTTATAATTATTCATATATAAATTTTTATTTATTTGAAGTTGCCAGTGAGTGTTATATGTACTTATTTGTAAAGGTTATGTGTGTTATTACTCTTTTAAAATGATTTTTATTAGATGTTTTTTATTCAAAAAAAATCGTTATTTGAATATTTTTCACTATTGCAGCTTTAAAATGATTAATTTGTAAACCCCCTTTACAGTTCAAAGTACTCATAACAGCTCGTAAAGTTACTTTACTACGTAAACTTGATACAATTTAGGTGTTTTTAATTAATAGGTTTGACCATGAAGTATTTAGTAATTATTTTTACCTTTGCGTTTAGTTCAATGTCTTTTGCGCAGCAAGAAGTCGATCTTGAAATAAATATGAAAAATACGGGCCTTGCTTATAAACAAGCAGTGCAGGCAACTCAACTTAGTGAATTTAATACTGCGATTGATGAATTTATAAAGCTAGTAAAAGTAAGTAAAACAGCTAAGTTTTACAAAAAACCTGAGCAGTCATTGCAGGGCCTTGATAAAGTGATTGCTCAAGCTGAACTTGCAAAAAAGGCAGCAATCGAGCAGGGGCTAAGTGCGGCAAAAGAACCACTGAAAAATATAGATAACTTACGTAAAAAATATCATGAGTTACACGAGCCTCCAGGGTTCTTTGAATTACTGTTCGGTTCATAAACCTAGACACTATGTATCTTTAGTAGCTACTTTTAAGCTAATTGCGTTAAAGGTATCTGCAGCAATAAATATAAGGAAACACAATGGAAATTTCAGTTTCAATGTTAGAAGGCCAAAAGCAAAGCGCTAAATTTGGCGACCTAGAAGTAATAAGCGATCAAAGTGTAAACGCTGGTGGCAATGCAGAGCATCCAGAACCGTTTGATTATTTTTTAGTAAGTATGGTTTTATGTGCAGGTTTTTATGCGCGTAAGTTTTGCGAGCAGCGTGATATTTCAACGCAAGGTATGACGCTTACCCAAAACAACGAAAATGTAGATGACAACGGTAAAAAGTTATTTTCAATTGAGATTAACTTACCTGATGGTTTCCCTGATAAGTATAAAAAGGCGCTTATTGCAGCTGTAAATACCTGTACGGTAAAAAAAGTAATTCAGGCAGTGCCAGAGTTTTCAGTAGTGGTAAAATAGTCCCCCTAAATTAGGTAGCTTAAGCAAGCTACCTAATTATATGTTGAGCATCCCCGTTTAACTTATTTCTTTTTCATTCCTTGTACTGCTTTAAAGCGTGGGTTGTTTTTACAAATTACAAATACGCGGCCTTTGCGTTTTACAATTTGACACCCCGGACGTTGCTTAGCACTTTTAAGAGAGCTTAATACTTTCATACCTTTTCCTTTTTAACAGTCGATAAACTTTTAAAACGACGATTAAACTGCGCAACGCGACCATCTGTAGCGGTTGTTTTTTGCTTGCCTGTATAAAATGGGTGCGAGTCACTTGATACATCAATAGGTACGTATGGATATGTATTACCGTCTATTTCTACTGTGCGGCTCGTTTTTATGGTTGAGCCAATAATAAAGTAAGAATCGGCAGCGGTATCGTGAAAAGCAACCACGTGGTAATCAGGATGAATATTTGGTTTCATAATACGCCTCAATAAATGATATGTGATAGTATATCATTTTAATTTAACGTATTTATTCCCCCATTGCAAATTATTTAAATGTTCCTCAAAAAGGCCGTAATTGCTGGCTATTTGCGCAAACAAATCAAAAAATAAGCACTTGAATCAAAAATGCTGGCTATTGGCGTTTAGGCTGTTATAACTATATTTAAGAGTTAAAACGTTAACAAATACGGTTATAAAGTTATTACAGAGGTTATGTATGAGTGACGCAACACAACAACAAGAACAAATTGATCAAGGGGTAATGGAAACCCTAAGAGAGCGCGACCACAGTACCTTGGCGCAACAAGTAAATCCTTTAACCTGCAACCATAACGATATTGTAGAATTACTAGCGCGGTATATGGCACTAAGCGAGCAAGAAGATGATGAGCTGTTTGATGATTGGTTTGATAACCTAACTAAAGAGCAACATACTGTTTTAAAAGTATTTGAAGTTTACCGCGGACAATATGAGCACCAAAATTAAAGTATTTATTTTTGTATGTATGCCAAATCCAGTGGTTATTTAAATAAAACTAAATAGCCACTACTACTTTTTCATTAAAGGGTAGCTATGTTGTATCAACCACTAATCCCACTTGCTTAAATCATAATTTTTTGCGGATTGAATCTTATCTTTATTTAGGCACGACTTACTGATATTTATAAATATTTATTTATTGCTATTTTTAGGTAATGTTCTAGTTTGAATAGGCAGACTGTTTATAATTTAAATAAGTTTATCGGATTATAAACTCGAAAATATTCGCTCCAGTTTTGTAATTTATAAAATATTTAAAATTAATAGAGCTTTAATGATTAAACCTGAGATTCCAAATAACGAAGCTGAGCGATTACACGCGCTTAGAGCATTAAAAATTCTAGATACGTCTCATGAAGAGCGCTTTGATCGTGTTACTCGTATTGCCAAGCGTATGTTTAATGTTTCTATTTCATTGGTTACTTTGATTGACGAAGACCGCCAGTGGTTTAAATCAAGGCAGGGGCTTGATGCGCCTGAGCTTCCTCGCGAAACCTCATTTTGTGGCCACACCATAAATCAGGACGAGTTATTAATAATCCCAGATACAGCAAAGGACGAAAGGTTTTTTGATAATCCCTTTGTTACAGGCGATCCTAAAGTACGCTTTTATGCAGGCTTTCCTTTAAAATTAAGGGAAGGAGTCATTATAGGCACTTTGTGCCTTGCCGATAATAAACCTAGACAACTCAATGATGAAGAAAAACAATTACTAAGAGATTTAGGCACGTTAGTCGAGCGAGAAATTCAATCAATTCAACTAGCCACAATTGATGAGTTAACAAGAATCTCTAATCGACGTGGCTTTTTAAACCTTGCCGAACATACGCTAAATGTATGTAGGCGAAACAAAGTATCAATGTCGTTTATATTGTTTGATCTCAATAAGTTTAAACAAATTAATGATATTTATGGACACCACGAAGGCGATTTTGTATTAAATAAATTTGCACAAATTATGCTTAGTTCATTTCGTGATTGTGAAGTCATAGGTCGACTTGGCGGAGATGAATTTGTTGCGATGTTAAGCGACTCAGACGAGACAAAAGCAGAGTTTGTTTTACAAAGGTTTGCGGATGCAATAGCGCATGCTAATAATACCTTAAACAAGCCATACAAAATTGATTACAGTGTAGGAGTAACACACTTTAAACACGATACAGGTAAATCAGTTGAGGATATGATTCAAGATGCTGATGTTGCAATGTATCAGCAAAAAAAGCAGCAATCACTTTAGTGAACTATTTAGTTTAATTGCTGCTTGAACTTCACTTAACTTCCTCATGCTAGTACGAATTTTATAATATGCCGTTATTCGCTATTGCAGTCATTTTTTGCTGCGGGTGATGCTAAAGACACATTTGGTTGCCAAACCCTGTTCCATATTTTATGAAGATTGTTTAAGTTTGGTCTTTGACTTATTTTTTCAAAGTTACCAATGCTCACTTCTGAATCATTTTTTTGACCCACTACAAAATTAAACACATAGTTGCACTCCATGCCCATACGTAAATCAGAAAGTACAATATTGCTTTGCTGTTGGCGCACCGAATAAAACCCTCTAGTAAACCACTGCAAGCGTTTTATAGCCCATTCATCGCTAATATTATTTAACAGTGAAGGCGTTGTTTGATAAGCCGTTAATGTTACATCGCTGGGCGCGTCAAATACTGATGCATAACCTTCGTAGTATTGTCCGTCAGACATCACAACAATACGCCACAGCAAAGTGGTTAGCGGAGCAGGCGTACTAACATACGCATTTACTGGTATTTGTCTGTTGTTGAGAGCCGTTTTTACTTTGTCATCAATATTTACTTTTAAAATTAAAGCGCAAAATAAATATAGACTACTTAAAACTAAAGCCGCTGCATTTACACGATAAGCCGTTGCTGCTTTTATTTTGGGTATTAGCGTACATATTACGCCAATTAATAAAGGAAGCGTGTAAGCGGGGTCAATAATAAACACACTAGAAACCGCAAAGGGGTACTCAGTAAAAGGCCAGAGTAGTTGTGTACCGTATACCGTTAGGCTGTCTAATAGGGCATGTGTAGATAAACTTAAAAATACTAGCCAAAACCAGCGCACTTTATAAATTTGCATTCCCGCGTGTACTTTTAATATTAGCCATACAATGAGCGGGCTAATTAATAAATGTATTAATAACGAATGGCTAAAGCCACGGTGATAAGTAAATGCTTGTACAGATCCGCCATATGGCAAAAATACATCTAAATCAGGGAGCGTGCCTAAAATTGCTCCCCATAAAACGGCTTTTCGACCTATTTTATTGCCTAATACCGCATAACCTACAGCACTGCCTAATGCTACCTGCGTTAAAGAATCCATTTTAATTAATACCTTTAATTACTACTTTTATTATTTATACTTTTTGATTATTAAAAAGCGTCAAAAAATCAGTTAAAACGTTTAATAAGCATATCAATATTAATATACAGAACTTATAAACTAAGCCTAGGCTTTATGAAATCTAAAAAAGCCACAATTCGCGATGATACCGCACTGTTTCGCCGCTGCTTGCGCTAAGCGAAAACGTAAATAAAATGAGTTTTACTAACGGCCAAGTTTACGAGCATGTAAGTTCGAATCTTATAAATCACCAATACGTATGGCTAAGTCTGTTTTATGCTCGAGTAAATTAATAGTACTGCCGTGTGAGGTTATATCAAGCGTTATGTGAGGGTATTACTTAGCGAATTCACCAATTAAAGGCGTAAGTTGATGCAATACAAAAGGGTTTGCCGCATCTATTAGCTGCTTGCCATTTGGCGCTTGTTTTAAAGCTTTATGGCGTTTTCATCTGTGTATAAAGTATTTAGCCTTTCGCAGGCGTATTTTAAAAGTATAGCTTTCCTCGCATTTTAAATTAAGCAAAATAATACCCCGTGGCGATTTATAAGTCCTGTTCCCGTTTAAAATACGGATGGTCAATTTGTTACCATATTTGGAATGATAATTGCTTCTAATTATAAAAATAAAGTCGTCAATTTTTAGACACATGAGGCAAAAATGAATTTTGGAACTCTTTCTTCGCAGTTATACAATGACTATTCAAGCCTAAGTAATTTAAATAAAAACACTGTAAAAACGGATGATCCTAGTAAAAGTCCAGAGGCTAAAGCAGACTCTTCTTTAAATAAAGACGCCGAAAAAACTACGAGCTCTACTGCAGCTACTGAAGACGCAAAGTCTATCATTAGCAGCGAAACATAAGATTCGAGTGACAATTCAGCAGTTCAAATGAATAAAGCGATCGAGTCAATTAAAGATTTACAGAGTAAAATAAGAGAAATGACCAATAGTTCTGATACGCCCACAGGGGAAGCGATAGAAGAGCTAAGCGAACTTAAAAAGCAACTCGATAGTGAGCTATCGTCGATACAATTAACAGTGCGAAAAAATGTATCTACTTTAATGGATTCAATGTTTTCATCATCTTCAGATAATAAAAATTCAGGTTTGCTTTTTAATAACCAAGCATAATTTAACTTGCTTTTTAATATAGTTATAAGCTTAGTCGTGGCTTTATAAAGTCTAAAAAAGCCACAATTCGAGACGATACCGCACTGTTTTTATAATACACGGCTTGTACAACCTCTCGGTTATTAGGAGAGCTAACTGCACTGGGTAACACTTCAACTAATTTACCTGTTTTTAGGTCATTGCCAATCATAAAGTGAGAAAGTAACGCCACACCTTGGTTTGCAATGCACAGCTGGCGCACTGTTTCACCGCTGCTTGCGCTAAGCGAAAACGTAAATAAAGCGGGCTTTACTAACGGCCAAGTGTTTAATTTAGGGGAGTCACTAAAACCAATTAACTTATGATTTTGTAAGTCATCTATTTGCGTAATTGTTGCGTTGTTTTTTATATATTCTGGGCTGGCTACAATACGTAACTGGCTGCTGCCAAGTTTACGAGCATGTAAGTTTGAGTCTTTTAAATCACCAATGCGTATGGCTAAATCGGTTTTATGTTCAAGTAAATCAATAATGCTGTCGTGTGAGGTTATATCAAGCGTTATGTGGGGGTATTGCTTGGCAAATTCGCCAATTAAAGGCGTAAGTTGGTGCAAATACAAAAGGGCTTGCCGCATCTATTCGCAGCTTGCCACTTGGCGCTTGTTTTAAAAGCTTTATGGCTTCTTCACCGGTATAAAGCGTATTTAATCCTTCGCGCGCATATTTTATAAAAGTATGGCCCTCTTCGGTAAGTTCTAATCGGCGTGTTGTTCTATTTAGTAAAGTGCATTGCAGTGTATATTCAAGGCGTGATACAGCTCGCGACACTTTAGCCACTTGTTGATCGAGCAAATTAGCTGCCCCCGAAAAGCTTCCGCAATCTACTACCGTTATAAACGTTTCTAAATCTTCAGTTTTTGAATGAACAGCCATAAATATACCAACACCATCTTTGCATTATTAACAAAAGTATTTTGTCACTAATGCTATTTTTTGCAAACGATATTTTAGCCAAACTACATTCTTCAAATATTAATGAGGATATAACTATGCCATTGGCTTTGTGGGCGCTTACCTTAAGCGCATTTGCAATAGGAACAACTGAGTTTGTAATAGTGGGATTAGTACCCACCATTGCAAACGACTTAGGCGTAAGCCTACCTTCAGCAGGTTTGCTTGTAAGTTTATATGCGGTTGGCGTTGCAATTGGTGCGCCGGTGCTAACAGCTTTAACGGGTCGTTGGAATCGTAAAGTGGTATTAATAAGCTTAATGGGTTTGTTTGTACTGGGCAACTTACTTGCTTGGCAAGCGCCAAGTTACGGAACATTAATACTTGCGCGCATTTTAACGGGGCTTGCCCATGGTGTGTTTTTTTCAATCGGATCGATGATTGCCACAAGTCTAGTAAGCAAAGACAAAGAAGCCAGTGCAATTGCCATTATGTTTACCGGGCTTACTGTAGCACTAGTAACTGGTGTGCCACTAGGTACATGGATTGGACAACACTTTGGTTGGCGTGCAACGTTTTTAGTTGTGTCGGTATTAGGTTTAATTGCATTAATCGGCAGCTCTATTTTAGTGCCAAAAAACTTAAAACAATCAATACCAGCCACGTTTAAAGAACAACTACAAGTAATTGTAAAACCGCGTTTATTACTCGTGTATTTAATGACGATATTGGGCTACGGCGGCACGTTTACAGCGTTTACTTATTTAGCACCTATTTTAGAGCAACAAACAGGTTTTGCGCCTTCGGCTATTGCTTTAATAATGCTTGTTTACGGTGTATCGGTAGCCGTAGGTAATATTTGGGGTGGAAAGTTAGCTGACAAACGCGGCCCAATTAGCGCACTGAGTATTATATTTAGCGCTTTGAGTATTATTTTACTGATATTTACTTTTACGATGGAATCAAAAATTGCTGCTGTACTTACTATTTTAGTCTGGGGCGCATTTGCTTTTGGTAATGTGCCAGGCTTGCAACTTTATGTAGTAAAGCAAGCACAAAAGCACACGCCAAATGCGGTAGATGTTGCATCAGGTTTAAACATAGCCGCATTTAATATTGGTATTGCACTTGGCTCAATTATTGGTGGTAGCGTAGTAGAGAACATGACCCTGCAAGATACAGCATGGATAGGCGCCGTTATCTCTGTTTTAGCACTCGGTGTTACACGCTACAGCGGTATGCTTGATAAACGTGAAATTCAGCAAGCATAAAGCCTTACCTGTTAACCTTGAAACTAAAATTAATGACCTCATACCTGTTATGAGGTCATAGATTTTTAAGTGACAGTCGTAATAAGAAGTAAAAGGTGTATTTCGTAAAGCTTTAAAAGAGCTTGTTTTTAACCGATTATTTTATAAGGATAAACCATGACACAACGTGTGATAGAAATGCCAGAACTCGGTATGGGAACATTCCGATTAGAGGGCGACACTGCCTATAACTCAGTAAAAATGGCACTCGAAGTTGGGTTTCGCCATATTGATACCGCACAAATTTATGGCAACGAAGAGCAAGTAGGTCAAGCTATAAAAGACAGCAGTATTCCGCGCAGTGAAATATTCTTAACCACCAAAGTGTGGAATAACAAATTAAATAAAAGCGACTTTATTCCAAGCGTTAAAAAGTCACTTGAAAAGCTACAAGTAGACTCGGTCGACTTACTGCTAATTCATTGGCCATCGCCTGCTAACGACGAGCCAATGAGTGAATACCTTACTGAATTATTAAAAGCAAAGCAGCTTGGTTTAACTAAGCACATTGGTGTTTCTAATTTCACTATTGCAAACTTAAATGAAGCAATGCAAACGCTTGACTCACGTGAAATATTTACCAATCAGGTTGAGGTACACCCGTACTTAACTAACACTAAATTGCGTGCTTTTTGTGCCCAGCACGACATTCATGTAACAGCATATATGCCATTTGTTGTAGGTAAGGTGCTTAAAGATCAAACCATTATCGACATTGCTAAAAAGCATGATGCAAGCCCGGCACAAGTTGTTTTAGCATGGGTTAACGCCAATGGCATGACGACAATTCCATCATCAACTAAGCGTAAAAACTTGGAAGATAACTTTAACGACCATGTTAAATTAGATGATGAAGACATAGCCCGCATTGATGGCTTAGATTGTGGCGACCGACAAGCAACACCAGACTTTGCGCCGCAGTGGGATCAGTAAACTTACCTCAAACGCAAAGTTAAACCAAATATTTTAAGGTGTAGATTGTCTATACCTTAACTTTTATAAGGAATACACATGTTAACGGTTATAGCTGCACTGTCGTGCAAAAATATTGATACAGATGTAATGCTTACAGCACTTGAAAATTTACAAAAGTCATCGCGCCAAGAAGTAGGGTGCTTACGTTATGAATTATCGGTAAAAAGTGATGCTGAGCATACTGACTATGTAGTTAGCGAACAATGGGCGTCTGATGAGCACTTTGAAGCGCATAAAAACGAGCCACACTTTAAAGCGTTTGGTACGCAGGTTACTGGGCTTTTAACCAATAGTAGTATTGATGTATATAGAACAATTGGTTAAGCAGTTTTATACCACTTAGCTAAACTACATAACTAAGTAAATACTCAAATAGGTGCTGTTAACTTACATCACCTTTTATTCTTACACTTTAACCAGCCTAAATACTCTACTTCCCCAATATATCAATGAAATCTATTAGAACTCTTTTTTGTTAATTTGCAGTGTGGCGAAATCTAAAGTGCTCCATAAAATTATTAAAAGTCGTTTTTTGTATCACAAATTACTCTAATAAATGGCTTATTTAATTTATTGTTTACATTAAAGTTCTCTGGTGTAAATATAGAAACACTCATAGGCACTATTAAGTGCCTTAGCACATGGAAAGTATAGTGAACGATGTAACATCAATCACTAGAAAATAGCCAGCTAAAAAATCACAGCAAATAAAGCCTTAACAGCTTTAAGTTGTATCAATTTATATGGAAATAATAATGAAAAAATTAATCGCAATAGTAGCGTTGTTAGGCTTTGTTTCATTTGCACAAGCTAATGACAGTTTTGTAGTAAATGCCAAATTTTATGATAATAAAAATTTAATTGGTTCACCTGTTTTAGTAGTAAATTCAAACGAAGAGGCATCAGTTTCAGTTGATAACTCGTATAGTTTTGCTCTTACACTAACGCCAATTGATGACTCGACCGTAAGCTTAGCAACCGACCTGAAATTAGGTGAAAAACATATGGCACCTTCTTTAGTCGTTGAGCTGGGCAAAGAAGCAAGTATAAATATTGATGGTAAAGAGTTTTCAGTTTTAGTAAATAAATCAAGCAGCTAATAAGTTAGAATCGAGGAATATAATTAATGAGAAACTCAAGAAATGAAATAGTAAAATATGGAGTCTCTTTTGGTACAGCCCTAGCAATTGCTATTTCATGGAGTGCTAACGAGTCTGTGTTATGGGCAATTTTGCATGGTTTTTTATCTTGGTTTTATGTTATTTGGCATGTAATTACGCGATAAGTGTTTTCGCGTGTGCACGGATTGATTATGTAGACCGCGGTCAATGTTAATAGTCGAGTAATTACCATTTAAAACGATTAAGTTAAAAATATAAAAGGAATAATTAATAATGAAAGGTGCGGGTGGAAGCTCTGGTGGTATTGGGCATTTTTTTATTGGTTTGATTATGATGTGCGGTGGCTTTTATATGCTGCTAAACGCAATTTCGGTGACCTCTAATTTTGGACTAAGTTCTCGTATTTATAGTGTTAATGCTTTAGGTGGCTTTGGCGTTACAGGCGGCATGGTTATGATCCCCTTTATTTTTGGTGTGGGTCTGATTTTTTATAATTCTAAAAATATTTTAGGCTGGGTGCTATCGCTAGGATCGTTAACCGCACTAATATTTGGCGTTATATCGAGTGTTCGGTTTAGCATGCGAACTATGACGTCGTTTGATTTGATTGTTATTATAGTTTTAGCGTTTGGTGGCTTGGGGCTGTTTTTACGCTCGCTTAAATCTATTGATACTTAAATAATTACCACGCTTTGTTTTAAATACAATTTTAATTATAGGCATTTAACACGATGTACTAATGCCTAAATTAATAATGTAATCCTTCCTATTTACTGATTAACCAGTAACGTATTTTAAAGAGATTTATGTGAACAACTCAATACAGCTAAAACTAATTGCTACTCACTTAATGGCACAAAGAGAAGAAAACCCAGCACGTTCAAACTTTCCTAAAGAGTTGGTATTAGACTCGACTGACGATGCAATAGAAGTACAAAAGTTGATGATTTATTTAAATGATCAAACTGTATATGGCTGGAAGTGTATGCTGCCTTTAGATGATGGCTCAATTATATTAGCACCTCTTTTACATGCACCTATAAAACAAGCTGAAAATTGCCCACTGTATACAACAAAAGATAAAGCGCTGATAGAACCAGAAATTGCATTTATTTTGCAAAGCGATTTACCAAGTAATAAAATCTATACAAATGAAGACGTGGATACTGCATTTGCCAGCGCCCACTTAGCACTTGAGCTTATTCAAAAAAGGTTTGATGAAGACACTCCAAGCACTCACATTGAAAAGCTGGCCGATGGTTTATCTAATCAAGGCGTGTATTTAGGCCCAAAAATAGATAAAGCCAAAGCGTATAACGCAAGTAGTGTAAACATTAACGTTAAGCAAATTGAAGCTGAGTTAAGCTTGGCGGGTATTCACCCTGCAGAACTTGCGCAACTTCCACTTTATTGGGCGGTTAATTACTTATCAGCCAAAGGAATCAACTTAGAAGCAGGGCAAGTGTTTATAACGGGCTCTTACTGTGGTGTTGTTGAGCTTAATACCGATCAGTTAACCACGATTAGTTACGAAGACTTAGGGTCATTTAGCACTACGTTTTTATCAAAGTAAATTTAAACGTTATTTAATAGATAAATCGTATTTTAAAATAAGTGCATCTATATAGCGGGTGCGTAATGTGTGTTGTTTTTCATGATCGGCGCCATGCCCTAATGCTTTGTTTAAAAGCTTCATGGCGGGGTGCAGTAGCGCTCTTTCTTCTTGGTTTAAGCTCGCTTTACTGCGCAGTTCTGTAATGTCGTCAACTAATAGCCTGCCAATATCTACCGAGACTATTTCGTCTATTAATCCATTTTGAGTAAGCACGCCGTACTTACTGCATAAAAACTGTTGCCAAATTTGCTGCAAGTGCTCGTCTATTTCGCAGCCAAATAGCTCTTCGCTAAACGTAAACCCTTGCTGAGCGAGTTTAGTTAGGCTTGCAGTATATTGCTGTGCAAAATAATTAAAAGCATGGCTTGATGATTCTATTTTTTGTTTTAAAAGACCTTGACCCCAATTAACACAGCCGCGCGGGTAATAGTCGTCATACTCTTCGCATTCATACAAACCCGAATATGAGCTGCAGCTAAGTTGACTTTTAATACAGTAACTTGGTTTTGGGAAAACACTTCGCTCTTGCCAAGCTAAAAGTGTATCTGCATCTATATTTAATGCTTGGCACAGTTCATCGGTGTTATAAAAATGAGTTGCTAAGTAATCAGATAAACGCATAAAGCCTCTGGTATAGTTAAAAATAAAACACTGTTCATATATACAGTTATTCATTTTGTATTACCAAACTTAATAACACAAGAGATTTTATAATTAAATGTGGGTTTACACCTCCAAAAGTACCGGCAATTATGTTACAAATAGCGCAAGTTTTATAAATAATGATTTTTTATGCGCACCCTAGACCAAATTAAACAAGCAAGTCTTATTACAGCTATTAAAACGCCATACTTAGCAAACGGTGAAATAGACCTCGCAAAGTACGATGAACTCGTAGAAATACAAATTGCAGCAGGCGTTGACGGCATTGTAGTTGGTGGCACAACAGGCGAAGGCCAGTTAATGAACTGGGAAGAGCATTTAATGCTTATAGCGCACAGTGCAAACAAGTATGGTGAAAAACTGGTTATTGTCGGTAATACCGGTAGTAACAACACCCGTGAAGCGATTAAAGCAACTAAATATGGCTTTGCCAGCGGTATGGATGCAGCACTGCAAATTAATCCATATTACGGACGTACGTCTATTGCGGGTGTTAAAGAGCACTTTAAGCGCGTACTTGATATTGGACCTGCCTTTATTTACAACGTAGCAGGGCGAACAGGTCAAGACCTAACACCTGATATTATTGAGTCACTCGCTAAACATGAATATTTTATTGGTGTAAAAGAGTGTGGCGGTAATGAACGTATTGCCCATTATGAACAACAAGGTATTGCATGTTGGTCGGGTAACGATGATGAAAGTCATGATGCGCGCCACACACATAAAGCGCACGGTGTTATTTCGGTTACTTCTAACCTTATACCTGGTTTGTTCCGTCAGTTAATGGATACGCCAAGTAGCGAGCTAAATGCGTCGTTACAACCATTGATGAACTGGTTGTTCTGTGAACCAAACCCGATTGCTATTAATACCGCGTTGATGATGACAGGTGCAGTAAACCCTGTATTTAGATTACCGTACTTACCGCTTAGTGATGAGCAGCAAGCTCAAGGCGAAGTGTTAATTAATGAGTTAAATAATAACGATGTTGTTGGCGGTATAGCTAAGTGTTTAAAGCAGAATGATATAGCTCTACTTTCATAGTAATATGAGCAGGCACTGAACAAAGTGTTAGTTCAGTGCTTTTTGTTAATGATTATTTACTTCTATTGCTAAAATCGGTAAAATTCCTTCCCTTATATCTTATAAAATATGCAGAGCTGTGAAATTTGTTGTTGAAGAACTCGCTATATGGATAAAGCCCGAACAGCGACAAATAAAAGAGAGTAATTGGTTTGATTCCTCTGTATTAAATCTTAGTTGGGTGCCTGCTATGCAGCGACGCCGAATGACTTCCTTTATCAAAATGGCACTCTTTAGTGCTCATCAAGTAAGTACTCGAGGTAACTACGTTAATTTACCGAGTGTTTTTTCTTCTCGCCACGGTGATTTTCACAAAACGTCTAACTTACTTATTGATGTAGTAAATGATCAGCCACTGTCGCCCACTGGTTTTGGGTTAAGTGTGCATAATGCCGCATCGGGACTTTTTGGGATAATACAGGGTAATACAAGTGCTACAAATGCTATAGCTGCAGGAGCCGAAAGCTTTATTTATGCACTCGTAGATGGCTTTGTAAGACTTGCTGATAACGATCAGCAACACATGTTAATAGTTCATACCGACGAGACTCTCCCCGATATTTACGCTCAGTACGCCGATGAACAGCAAATAGCACACTCTATTGGTTTAATAATAAGAGCGCCGCAAAAAGGCGAACCCCATTTTAGTTTAAACAAAGTATTTAATACGGGCATGAAAAAAAGCGACTTACCAATGAGTATTCAATGCGCTAAAGCTTTGTATGAGCGAAGCAATACATTACTTGTTCATAACACGCTTGAGCACGATTGGCAGCTTACATACCATGCTTAAAAATGTACAAAGGCTATGTGGGTTGATTTGGCGGATTATTGCTACTGCATTTTGCTTTTCAGTTTTTGGAATGGGTGGTTTAGTATTAGCCTTTATTGTTTTTCCTGCTCAGCGCCTATTTCAAAGTGACTCAGTTAAACAAAAGATTAAGGCTCGAAAAACAGTACATTACAGCTTCAAATTGTTTGTTAGTTTAATGCATGTAACGGGCGTTATTCGATTTCATGTTAACGATAAAGCAAAAATTGAAGGCTTAAAAGGGCAACTGATATTAGCAAACCATCCTTCTTTAATTGATGTTGTTGTTTTAATTTCGGTAGTAAAAAATGCAGATTGCGTAGTAAAGGCACATTTATTTAAAAATCCTTTTATGCGCGGCGTTATTAAAAGCACCGGCTATATAAGTAATGACGATCCGCAGGAGCTATTACGAGAGTGCGAGCGCAGTTTGCAAAAGGGTAATAACTTAATTGTATTTCCTGAAGGGACACGGACAGAGCCTCACAAAACATTAAAGTTTAAACGAGGCGCTGCAAATATTGCAATTAGATGTCATGCGCCCATTACTACTTTTTTAATTAAAATGAAGCCAAACACTTTAACCAAAGGCACACCTTGGTATAAGGTCGCGCCATATCAGGCGCATTTTACAATGGGGCTTGCGAGCCAGCAGTTTAATTGTGCAACGTACGACAGCGATATGCCTGCGATGCAATCACGCCAATTGACTAAAGATTTACAACATTATTTTACACAAGAGCTAAAAAATATATGAGCGAATTAAAAGAACAAATAAAACAACTGATTATCTCAAGCCTTGACCTTGAAGACATGACCACTGCTGACATACAAGATGATGACGCTTTATTTGTAGATGGCCTAGGACTAGACAGCATAGATGCATTAGAGCTTGGTCTTGCGATAAAGAAGCAATTTGATGTGAAAATAGATGCAAACTCTGATCAAACTAAAGCGCACTTTGCCTCAGTTAATTCTTTAGCAAAATTTATTGAACAAGCACGTTCTTAATATATAAAAGTAGGAAGAAAGATGAAAACCGCTGCTGAAATTTATGATGTATTACACGGCATTTTAGAAAACGAATTTGAAATAGACCCAGAAGATATTAGCTTAGAGGCTAACCTGTACCAAGATCTTGATTTAGACAGTATTGATGCAGTTGACTTAGTTGTAAAATTAAGAGAAATCACAGGTAAAAAAATTGAGCCTGATGCCTTTAAGCTTGTGCGCACAGTGCAAGACATAGTCACCGAAATAGAAAAGTTAGTTAACTAATACTATGTTAAAAGCAGTTTTAACAACGTTAATTATGATTTGCTTGGCTTGCTACCCTATTATTGTGTACGTAGGCCTTACGCGTTTTAATAGTCAGATTATTACAGTATTACTGCTATTTTTACTCGGGCTTAGACTTTGGTTAAGCAAAGCCCTGTTTGATAAAATGCCGTGGTTAAAGCCCGCTACATTTTTAGCAGCCATTACTATTTTGATTTCCAAGGTAATGGATAGCGACTTAGGGCTGCGTTTGTATCCCGTAATCATTAATTTAGTTATGTTAGTTGTGTTTGCGTATTCTTTGTATAAAGGGCCTTCTATTATTGAAACCTTTGCGCGCATTACTGAGCCCTCACTTGATGAAAACGGTGTGATTTATACAAAAAAAGTAACGCTAGTGTGGTGTGTGTTTTTTGTATTCAACGGTGGTATTGCCCTGTACACCAGTATTTTTAGTAGCCTAGAAACCTGGGCTTTTTATAATGGTTTTATTGCTTACTTAGCTATGGGCACATTGTTTGCTATAGAGTGGCTAGTCAGACAAAAAGTAAAAAGGAACGCCAGTGTTTAATGCTTTTCAAAGTAATGCGATAAGAACATGTTTTAATCATACTGATAATGATATTTCGGAACGTCAGTTTGTTAGTGATATAAACGAAGTTTTAGCAAAGCTATCAACGTTAAATGCTAAATCATCGGTTGTTTTATACACCACAGACACCTACAAATTTGCCGTGTACTTATTTGCTTTGGCACTACACGGAAATACAGTGATTTTGCCGCCTAATGGGCAACCTGCAACGTTAAACTCCTTGCTTAAACAAACACCTTTTTTTATTGGTGAGTCTGAATTAGTAGCCGATTTAGAGGCTGATTTTTTAGATATAGGAACCTTAGTCAATCAACCTCACTTTGTATCTATTGAAACAATTAAATGGCCTCAAGAAGGCACAATTGTTTTTTACACGTCGGGCTCGTCGGGTAAAGCAAAGCCAATTGTAAAAACGTGGCAGGTAATAAATAAAGAATTAAGTACATTAATTAATAGCTACGCACTGATTGATAATCCTATTTTTATAGCGAGTGTTTCGCATCAGCATATATACGGCTTATTGTTTAGATTATTGTGGCCATTACGTGCAGGGAAGGTTGTAAATACAGAGCTATTGCATTACCCAGAACATATAGCTACAAAGCTCAAGTTATTTAAAAAAGTAGTGTTTGTTTCAAGCCCAGCGCAGTTAAAACGGTTATGTATTGATAATGTTTTAGTGGATGATAAGTCTCATTTACAATGGATTTTTTCATCAGGTGGACCGCTATTAAACGAAGATGCTGTATCGTTGTTTACGCAATTAAATAAACCAGTTACACAAGTTTTTGGTAGTACCGAAACCGGTGGTATTGCATATCGACAAGTTACTTCACTTGAAAAGGTTAGCCTTTGGCAGCCATTTTCGGGTATTAAAGTACGGGCTTTGGACGATCAGCGTTTAATTTTAAACTCACCGCTCGTTCGCGACAAAAATTACCCTTTAGATGATAGAGGCGAAGTACTTAAAAATGGTCAATTTAGATTATTAGGCCGATTCGATCGAATTATAAAATTAGAAGAAAAGCGATTAAGTTTAGATGAGCTAGAACAACATTTGTGTACTAGTGAGTGGGTAAGTGAAGCTAAAGTAATCGCCTTGCCTGGTGAGCGATTAATTGTAGGCGCTATTGTTGTGCTTACGCATAAAGGGCAGATGTTTTTTAATGGTGACGGTAAGTTAGCTACAAATAATTTATTAAAAGCGCATGCATTAGCGCGCTTTGAGCGAATTTGTATCCCTAAAAAGTGGCGTTTTGTAGATCAATTACCATACAACTCACAGGCAAAGTTAAATTTAAAAGCATTGGAGAGTCTTTTTGCAAAAGTTGACTAAAACACAGCCTGATTTACTGTCTTGTGAAAATGCAGAGCAAAAGTATAAATTAAGCTTACTAGTTCCTCATGATTTAGATTATTTCAAAGGACATTTTACGGATGGCCCAATACTCGCAGGTGTTGTGCAATTAGACTGGGCTGTGGCTGCAATTTGTAAATATTATAGTGTTCAGCAACCTGTTAAAAATGTTGAAGTATTAAAATTTCAGGTAGTGATTACCCCAGGTATAACAATCGAATTATTACTTGAGCAAAAAGCAGAGAATAAATATACCTTTTCGTATAATTCAAACAAAGGACAGCATGCATCTGGCCGTGTTGTTTTTGATAGCCTGATAAATGAATAACTTTTGTATTGTTATCCCAAATTATAATCACGTTACGGTTATTAATGATGTACTGAGCCAATTATCGTCATTTAATCTTCCTATTATTATGGTTGATGACGCAAGCAACGCCGAAGCTAAAAATGTGTTCAGTAAGCTCGATGCAAAACACGCGCAGTTGAGTGTAGTTGCCCACGACGATAATCAAGGCAAAGGCGGCGCGGTACAAACAGGCTTAAAGCAGGCACATAAGCTAGGTTTTTCGCATGCGATACAGATTGATGCAGATGGGCAGCATGACTTATCTGATATTAAAAAACTAATAGCGCTTTCAAACGCTCAGCCTAAAGCGCTTATAAGCTGTTGCCCAATATATGACGATTCAGTGCCTAAACACCGTTATTTAGCACGTTATTTAACGCATGTTTGGGTATGGATTGAAACGTTAAGTTTTACAATTGTAGATTCAATGTGTGGCTTTAGAGTGTATCCGCTTGAGCAAAGTACAAAGCTAATTGATGAGGTATCGCTTGGAAAACGCATGGATTTTGACCCCGAAATTTTAGTGCGTTTATATTGGCGCAATGTGCCTTTTGTATTTTTACCTAGCCAAGTAATTTACCCCGAAAATGGGCTTTCTCATTTTCAGCCATTACACGATAACGTGCGTATTTCGTGGTTACACACCCGCTTGTTTTTTGGAATGTTGATTCGCTCTCCTGTGTTAATTTGGCATAAATTAAAGAGGCGTTATGGCGGCTAAACACTGGTCTAAAATGCAAGAGCGCGGTAATTTCTTAGGTATTCAAATACTGTTATTTGCTCATAAATTACTGGGTAGAAAAGGGCTGTGGATTGTTTTGTTTCCTGTGGTTTTTTATCTTTTTTTAACAGGAAAAGTAGCGCGTGTAGCATCTAAAGCGTTTTTAGCGCAGGTTAATGTTTACCAAGGCAGTAAACAACCTGTTACGTTTAAAATGCAATTAACGCACTTTTGCAGTTTTGCAGATAGCGCATTAGATAAAATTGATGCTTGGCTTGGGCGAATAACCCAACGTGATATTAAATACACTAATGAGCATTTATTTGCTGAGTTAGATGAGCAAAATCAAGGGGCTATTTTTATAGGTTCCCACTTGGGTAATTTAGAGGTGTGCAGGGCACTTAGCCAGCACCGCAGCAGTAAAAAAATAAATGTACTGGTGTTTACCCATCACGCTGTTGAATTTAATAAAATGCTTAAAAAGATTAACCCAGATGTGTCGGTTAATTTAATACAAGTGACTGATATGGGGCCTGACTTAGCTATTTTACTAAAAGAAAAAGTAGAGCAGGGAGAAATAATCGTTATTGTTGGTGACAGAACAAGCACAACAACGGCTTCTCGGTCGGTACAGGTACCGTTTTTAGGCAAAAATGCCCCATTTTCACAGGGGCCTTTTATATTAGCCGCGCTGCTTGATTGCCCTGTTTACTTTTTGTTTTGTTTAAAAGATAAAAAAAGCAAAAAGTATCAAGTGATATTTGAACATTACAGCCAGTCATTAAAAATGCCTCGACGAGAGCGACAGCAGGCGCTAACACTTATTATTACTGACTATGCACAGCGTTTGAGTTATTACGCAGCTTTATATCCTTATCAGTGGTTTAATTTTTACGATTTTTGGAAAAGTGATCAGCAGGTAGTGCGCGATCAATCAATGGAGAACAAGTGTGACTGAACAAAATATACAGCTTTTTGGCAATCAGCGATTATCAATTGAAGATATTGTTCGAGTTGCCTTTAATGAAACACAAGTGCAATTAAATAGCTGTGAAACTTTTAGCGTTAAAATTAATAGCGCTTTGCGTTTTTTAGACACACTTTTAAAAGAAGATGGCGTGATTTACGGCGTTACTACTGGTTACGGTGATTCTGTAACGGTGGCTGTACCCCTTGATTTAGTTGATGAATTACCTCTGCATTTAACTCGCTTTCACGGCTGTGGACTCGGGGATGTATTTAATAAAGTGCAAGGGCGTGCAATTTTAGCGACCCGCTTAACATCACTTTCACAGGGCTACTCTGGTATTAGCTGGGAAATGCTGCACCTACTTAAAGATTACTTAAATAACGATATAGTGCCTGTGATCCCGCAAGAAGGGTCCGTAGGTGCCAGTGGCGATTTAACACCGTTATCTTACGTTGCAGGTGCGATGGTAGGCGAGCGTGATGTGTTTTACAAAGACCAAGTACGTAACAGTGCAGAAGTTATGAAAGAAGTTGGCTTAGAACCACTAACACTAAGGCCAAAAGAAGGTCTTGCCGTTATGAATGGCACAGCGGTAATGACTGCATTAGCGTGTTTAGCGTTTGATAGGGCTAATTACTTAGCTAAACTGGCGAGCCGTATTACTGCATTATCAAGCTTAGCGCTTAAAGGAAATAGCCATCATTTTGATGAGATATTATTTTCAGTTAAGCCACATCCTGGGCAGCAGCAAATTGCACGTTGGATAAGAGACGATTTAAACCATCACGATCACCCTCGTAATGCAGACAGACTTCAAGATAGGTATTCAATCCGTTGTGCACCCCATGTTATTGGTGTTCTGCAAGACAGTCTGCCGTTTTTTAGGCACATGATAGAAAACGAGCTTAATTCAGCAAACGATAACCCAATAATTGACGGCCAAGGTGAGCATGTATTACACGGCGGGCATTTTTACGGAGGCCACATTGCAATGGCAATGGATAGCATGAAAACAGCCGTTGCAAACCTTGCTGATTTAGCAGACAGACAAATCGCTTCTTTGGTTGATACTAAGTACAACAATGGGCTACCTTCAAACTTGTCTGATAGTGCACCAGAGCGCCGTTATATTAATCATGGTTTTAAAGCGGTTCAAATTGGCTGTAGTGCTTACACTGCTGAAGCATTAAAGCTAACCATGCCGGCCAGCGTTTTTTCTCGCTCTACAGAGTGTCATAATCAAGATAAAGTGAGTATGGGGACTATTGCGTCTCGCGATTGTTTACGTATTTTACAGCTAACAGAACAAGTGTTAGCAAGTACGTTATTAGCAAGTATTCAAGGTGTTAGATTGCGTATAAAACAAGGCGATCTTGAGTTTTCGACTTTAACGCAAGATATGCAAAACATGTATACCGATATAACTGATTACTTTGAAAACCTCACTGAGGATAGACCAATGGAAGCCGTGCTAAGGCAAACAATAGGGTATATTCAAACTAAACGTTGGGCGTTGTATGAATAGTAAAGGTGCATTATTAACGCATGTTGTAGAAATTGAAATTCCATTTCATGACTGCGATCCAATGAATGTTGTATGGCATGGTAACTACCCACGTTACTTAGAAGTAGCGCGCTGCGAGTTACTGCGTTTATTTGATTATGATTACCCACAAATGCATGAATCGGGCTACGCGTGGCCTATTGTTGATATGCAAATAAAGTATGTCGCCTCAGCAGTATTTACTCAAAAAATTAAAGTAGCGGCTTATTTAAAAGAATACGAGAATAGACTACGGATTGATTACGTAATCACTGACTCGCTAACTAATAAGCGCCTTACTAAAGCCTCAACCACGCAAGTTGCGGTTGAGGTTAGCTCCAAAGAAATGCAATTTGAATCACCCGCTATTTTATTTAATAAGTTAAAAGCGGTTTTGAATTAAATTTTTATTTTATAGGCGATTAAATGAATTTTTTAAAATGTTTTACATTGAGCATAGCCATTAGCTTTTTGCTGTTTTGCTCTGTAGTAAATGCAGCAGCTATTAAAGGTGAGTTTAAGCAATATAAGCAATTTAATGGATTTGCTAAGCCTTTTATTTCGTCGGGTGTTTTTTCGTTAATTGATGAAAAGCTAATTTGGCAAGTGAAAATGCCTGTTGAGAGTATGCTCATAATAGAAAACGGCAAAGTGCTTGCACAAAATGCCAATGGTGAGTTAATACCACAACCCGGTAGCGAGCAATTTGTAGGATTACTGAGTGACTTACTTAGCGTAAATATGAGTGCTCTGGAAACACGTTTTGACATTGCTAAAATGCAAGACAGTTGCACACAGTTAATACCAAAAGAAGCGATGCTACAGCAATTATTTAGTGATTTTATTTTATGTGAAACTGCTAAGCAAGTGAGCAGTATTACACTAAATGAGCACTCAGGAAATAACACAAAAATTGAGTTTACTTATTCCAAATAAAATTATGTTTTTAAATAATGCAGTGGTTAATTAAGGGAATAGTGCAGTGACAAAACGAATTACCGTTATTGTAGGGTGGTTTAGCAGTTTAATTTTACTTTTTGCTGCAGCTTTTTGGCTGTCTAAACCAACGTTTAGCGCCGATATGTTTAGCTTATTGCCAAAGTCGCACTCCCAAATTGCACATGCGGAAGATGTTTTTTTTCAGCAAAATGCTAACCGTATTATGTTCTCGTTTGCAGGAAATAATAAAAATAAAGCATTTGATGATTTCCAAAAATGGCTCGACGATAATGCAATTAAAAGCACATTTAACTTTCCGTCCGTTAACGATTTAGCGCAAACATTCTCACCTTTCAAACATGCGTTATTAAGTGATACTTACAAGCAAACATTAAGCAAAAAAACAACGTTTGAACATTATTACCTTGAGCAATTAAATCAGTTAGGCAACCCATTTGTAAGTGCTACCTTAAGCAAAGATACAAGTTTGAGCCTAGCGGCATTTATAGAAGATAACTTAAAACAAAGCCAATTGTTTACGCTTGAACAAGGTCGTTTAACTCGACGTTTAAAAGGCGTTGAATACCGTGTCATTTTGGCAAACTTAGCGCCCGAAAATTTAGGGGTTAATAAATCAATTGATTTAGCTGGCGCGATAATTAAACAGATCAATATACTTAATAAAACCTACCCTGATTTAAGCATTACTTACTCTGGTGTGCTATTTCATACGGCTGAAAATGCTAAACAAGCTAAATACGAGATGAGCCTGTTTGGTGGCATTAGCTTATTAGCCCTTATTGCTATGGTATTTTGGGTGTTTAGGCGTTTAAACAGTATTTTATTAGCAAGCTTTACCGTACTGAGTGCACTTATTGGCGGCGCTATCGCTATGGTGTTGCTGTTTAATACTATTCATTTATTAACGCTTGTTTTTGCAGTTACCTTGATTGGTATTGCCATTGATTATGCATTTCATGGTATGACTGATTTAGCCAAAAAAGAGCATGAAAAAGGCTACAGCAAAGGGACACAATCTGCGCTTTTATTGTCTCTTATTACGACTACGTTGGGTTATTGCTGCTTACTAGGTGCGCCACTAACGTTATTATCTCAAGTTGGTGTGTTTGTTATTGCGGGTTTAGTGAGTGCTTGGCTATTTACAGTTTTAGTTTTGCCATTGTGGCAATCTACACTCACGTTATCGCCTTCGAGTTTATTGATGAGTCAAAAGCTCATTAAGGTTTTTTTATACTGCAATAGTTTAAAAAAACCAATACTCATTACGTTATTAGTCCTTATAAGTGCGTTATTTTTAATAAAACCTATTAGCTTTAATGATGATGTAAAGCTATTAAATGCAAGCTCCGAACATTTAATGCTAAACGAAAAAAAGCATTTGTTATTACTTGGGCAATGGGACACCCAAGTTGTTTTTATGTTTGCAGATAGCGACGAAGCGCTATTACAAAAGCAAGAACAGTTTTTAAAACGCTTAACCCAACTAAACCCTAATTTTAAACATAATAGCATTAGCCATTGGTTGCCTAGTTTACAAAAGCAGAGCGATAACCAAGCCTTGTTTGAACAGGCTAAAAACAAAGGGACTTTGGATATTGCAGAGCGCGTTACAGGGCAAGCGTTAGTAAGTACAAAGGCACCGTTACTCACTTATGAAACACTCGCCACGAGTACATTTAAACCATTACTGCTTTCTCAAATGGTTGTTGAGTCAGAACAATCGATAACGTGGGTGTCTATTTCGGGTATTTCATCTGATCAACTAATTAATGAGGTTGAAAAAAACAATGGAATTTACCTTTATAATAAACCTAAACAAATTAGTGCTTTATTAAGTGATTACCGTGAATATTTACTATTAAGCCTAGTGCTTGCGGGTTTTATTAGTTGGCTGCTTTTTAGTTGGCGATTTACGATTAAGATAGCGCTGCTGCAGGTGACCATTTTATCTGTTGTGGTGTTGAGCATGCTTTGGGTATGTAATGCGATTCAAGGTAGCTTGTCGTTATTTAATTTACTCGGTGCGTTACTTGTTATTGCCTTAGCAATTGATTACCTCGTTTTTTATCAAATAAATAAGTTAGAGCCCAAAAATGTGTTAGCGATTAGCTTATCGGCTGCGTCATCAATGTGGGTATTTGGCATGTTGAGTGCATCTGATACACCCGCTATTTTTAGCTTTGGGTTGAGTGTAATGGTAGGGATTTTAGCTATTTACTTTTTATCACCGCTGAGTGTTTTAAAGCCTCAAAAGGAACAATAATTTGAATAACCTTGAGCAGTACGATGTTGTTGTTATTGGCGCTGGGCCTTCGGGTGCATTGGCTAGTAGTCTTTTAGTTCAAAAGGGATGGCGGGTACTGGTACTTGAACAGCAGGTGTTTCCACGTTTTTCAATTGGTGAAAGCTTACTGCCGCAATGTATGGCGTACTTAGAAGACGCGGGTTTAATCGATACACTACATGACAATGCAGCGGCTTTAGGTTTTCAGTTTAAAGATGGCGCTGCTTTTCATCGGGCAGGGCAAAATACAACTATAAATTTCACTGAAAAATTTACTAAAGGCCCAGGCACTACGTATCAAGTGAAAAGAGCCGACTTTGACAAATTATTAGCAGACAAAGCACAAGGACAAGGCGTAGAAATCAGATATAAGCACACGGTGGTTGACTACTGTGATGAGCCAAATGGTGCATCATTAGTGGTACACAATGAACAGCAGCAAGCTTATCGCGTTAATGCCCGATTTGTATTGGACGCAAGTGGCTTTGGGCGTGTATTACCAAAATTGTTAGATTTAGAGCTTCCTTCTAACTTTCCTGTTCGAAGCGCTTATTTTAGTCACTTTAAAGACAATATTAGTGATACAAGCTTCGATCGAAATAAAATTTTGATTACCGTACACCCTCAATATTCAGACGTGTGGTATTGGCTTATTCCCTTTAGTGATGGTACTGCGAGTATTGGGGTTGTGGCCCAGTCAGAGCGTTTTAATGATGATGAATCTAGCGATTTACTAAATCAATTTATAGAGCAAGACCCTTATTTAAAAACACTATTAGCACAGCGTGAGTTATTAACTCCAGCAAAAAATATAAAAGGCTACTCGGCAAATGTGAGTAAGTTATATGGTAAGCACTTTGCTTTATTGGGTAATGCGGGGGAATTTTTAGACCCGGTATTTTCATCAGGTGTAACAATTGCACTCAAATCTGCAAATTTAATTGCCCCACTTGTTGATCGCTATTTAAAAAACGAAGTCGTCGATTTTGACGCTCACTACGCACAGCCATTACAAGCTGGGGTCGATTGTTTTAGAACATTTGTAACAGGGTGGTACGATACGCGTTTTCAGGATGTGATATTTTACTCTGAACAAAATACTCAGGTGCGAGAAATGATTAGTGCTATTTTAGCGGGTTACGCATGGGATACAAATAACCCATTTGTTGCACAAAGTGAACGCCGTTTAAATGTGTTGGCTCAGTTATGTCAAAATTAATTAAGTATGCGGTGTGTAGTGTATTTATATTTGCTGTATTGAGCGCATGTACGAGTTTTACAGCATCTAAAAATAGAGTGTATCTATCACCTAATATTCAATTAAATATTAATAGCGTGCCAGCACAAATGTTTGATAAGTCTTGGCAGCATGTTTTGTATATTACGAATCAGCAAAAAACACACACTGTATTTGCCCAATTAGCTATAAATGACAAAGGTGCAATTAAGTTATTGTTAATGACAGTGCAAGGCTTTCCGATTATGGAGCTTGAAAAACCTTTAAATGGCCCAGTAAAAACACGAAATATGCTGGCGGTAGAAGGGATAGACCCTCATTATATTTTGGCGGATATTGCATTAGTACATTGGCCAGTAGCATTTTTACAAAAGCAGTTAGAGGGTGCTTTAATAGATCAGGTTGGCTCTAATCGGCAGGTATTTAACGATGAGGGTACATTTATCACCATTGACTATAGTGATGAGTCGACAACGTTGAACAATATTTTACATCAGTATCAAATAACATTTAAAAAGGTAGAACAGTGACATATTGGCTGAATGATTTAGGCATTGTGAGTGCGATGGGCATAGGCCAAGATGCAACCACAACAAGCTTAAATAAATATAACCCTGCAACTCCTTTATTAACTTTAAATAAAAGTTTAAGTGCTGAGCAAACTCCGCTGTATGTCGGGCAAGTTCAGTCTATTGCTTTATCAAATAATAAACGTATCAATACATTTATTGATCTAGCTTTAGAGCAGATTAAGCCAACCTTAGATAAACTTTCGCATATTAATAAGTCGCGTATCGCAATTGTAATGGGTACTAGTACATCAGGTATTCATGATGGCGAAAGAGCGCGTAAAAGCTATGAAAGTACAAAACTCTGGCCTGATGACTTTAGTTACAGTGATCAAGAGTTAGCAACACCCGCTCATTATATTGCACATAAAATAGGGGCTCTAGGGCCTTGTTACAGTATTTCTACTGCGTGCACGTCGAGTAGCAAAGCGTTAATTAGCGCCCGAGCTTTGCTAAATGCTGATTTAGCCGATGTGGTAATTTGTGGTGGTGCGGATAGTTTGTGCCAATTAACAATTAATGGCTTTGACTCGCTCGCTTCTTTAAGCTCGGGTTTATGCCAGCCTTTTTCTAGCACCAGAGACGGCATTAATATTGGTGAAGGGGCCGCTTTATTTGTAATGACTAAAAATAAGCCAATAACAAATAACGGCGTTATGTTACTAGGCAGTGGCGAAAGCTCAGATGCGCATCATATGTCAGCCCCCGATCCTAATGGGATGGGCGCCCAAGCCTCAATGGAAAAAGCACTAAAAAGCGCAAAGTTATCCTGTGGTGATATTGATTATATTAACGCTCACGGTACGGCTACTGTAAAAAATGACGAAATGGAAGCACTTGCAATTAATCGCGTGTTTGGCAACAATACCCCGCTTAGCTCAAGTAAGCATTTAACAGGGCATACTCTTGGTGCTGCAGGTGCCATTGAAGCCGGTATATGTTGGTTATTATTAAAAGACAGCGGCCAACATATGCTGCCGTATAATGCGATTAAAGAAGGCAGTGATTTGGCTGATATAAAAATAATAAAACAAGCGTTTAAGCCCGCTCTTAAATACTGCTTATCTAATTCATTTGCGTTTGGCGGTAATAATGCCAGCTTAATATTGGGAGTTAACGTTGACTAATTACCCTATAGAGCAAGTAGTCCCGCATGATGCGCCTATGATTTTAATAGATAGCCTTTTAACACACAGCGAAGATGAAGCTCAATGCGGCGTTACTATCACTGAGCAAAGCCCTTTTTTTAGTCCTGTAATTAACGGCGTACCTAGCTATATTGGTGTTGAGTACATGGCGCAGTCTATTGCCGCTTACGCTGGTGCGTTAGCGAATGATGAAAATAAACCTGTAAAAATTGGTTTTTTAATTGGCACGCGAAAATATCAAACTTATCAACCGTGTTTTAAAAACGGCAGTAAGCTGACTATTGAAGTGAAAAAGCTATATCAAGAAGAGTCAGGTTTAAGTGTATTTGAATGCCAAATACTCGCGTGTGAAACTCTACTTTGCCAAGCAAAAATCAATGTATTTCAGCCTGAAAACCCGTTGGAATTTATAAGAGAAAATCAATGACAAAAAGAATTTTAGTTACGGGTTCAAGCCGTGGTATTGGTAAAGCTATTGCGTTAAAACTTGCTGAGCAAGGGTTTGATATTGCAGTACATTGCAGAGCGGGTGTTGAGCAAGCTCAAGCAACATGCGATGAAATTAATGCATTAGGTAGAGCCACCAGTTTATTACAATTTGATGTATGTGACAGAGAGCAGGCCAAAGCACAAATAATAGAAGATATAGCTCAGCATGGCGCTTATTATGGCGTGGTGTGTAATGCAGGTATTACTAACGATATGGCATTTCCTGCTATGCAAGGGGAAGACTGGGATTGTGTAATACGTACAGGCCTAGATGGGTTTTATAATGTAGTACACCCAACTGTAATGCCTATGGTACAAAGCCGTAAAGGTGGGCGAATAATTACAATGTCATCGGTGTCAGGTATTGCAGGTAACCGAGGACAAGTAAATTATAGTGCAGCAAAAGCCGGTATTATTGGGGCCACTAAAGCACTTGCATTAGAATTGGCAAAACGCAAAATCACAGTTAATTGTGTGGCACCTGGTTTAATAGAAACCGCGATGACTGATGAATTACCTATTGATGAAATGATGAAAATGATACCCCTTAAACGCATGGGGAGCGTTAAAGAAGTTGCGGGAACAGTCGCTTTTTTAATGTCTGATGATGCAGCTTACATAACACGCCAAGTAATTTCGGTTAATGGTGGTATGGTTTGATTAAACGCGTTGTAGTAACAGGGATGTCAGTGGTCACTGCACTAGGCGATGATTGGTCTGAATTCAAACAAGCCTTAATTAAAGGCGAAAATGCTGTTGTTACTATGCCAGAGTGGGATATAGCTGACGACCTCAATACTCGTTTAGCCGCGCCAGTTAAACACTTTGAGCGACCAAGTCATTACAAACGAAAACAAATCCGTTCAATGGGGCGAGTGTCACTTATGTCAACTCGTGCTACTGAATGCGCACTTGAACAAGCCAAACTACTCGAGCACGAAAGTCTAACAGATGGCTCTACGGGTATAGCGTATGGCTCATCTACTGGCTCTACTGAGCCATTACTCGCCTTTGCAAATATGATGGAAACGGGGTCGATGTCAGGTGTAACAGCCACGAGTTACATTAAAATGATGGCGCATACTGCCCCTGTAAATGTTGGTGTGTTTTTTGGTTTAAAAGGGCGTGTTATAACAACAAGCTCTGCTTGTACATCGGGATCTCAAGGAATAGGCTTCGCCTATGAAGCGATTAAGTTTGGCCGACAAAAAATAATGGTGGCTGGTGGAGCAGAGGAATTATGCATCACAGAGGCTGCAGTATTTGATACGCTTTATGCAACATCCACAAAAAATAAAACACCAAAACAAACTCCAAGACCTTTTGACAAAAATCGTGATGGCTTAGTGATAGGCGAAGGCGCTGGAACACTTATTCTAGAAGAATACGAACATGCCAAAGCTCGCGGAGCAACAATACTAGCTGAAGTTGTTGGCTTTGGCTGTAATTCTGATGGACAACACGTTACTCAACCAACATCAAAAACGATGCAGTTAGCCATTGAGATGGCACTTCAAGATGCCAATTTAAAGCCTGAAAAAATTGGATACGTTAATGCTCATGGCACATCAACAGATAAAGGTGATATTGCTGAGTCTCACGCTACGTTTAACGCATTAGGTCGCAAACCTATTAGCTCGTTAAAAAGTTATTTGGGGCATACATTAGGTGCTTGTGGTGCAATAGAAGCATGGGCAAGCATTAATATGATGGCTGATAACTGGTTTGCACCAACAATTAATTTAGATAACGTTGATGACGAATGTGCTCAGCTTGATTACATAAGGCATCAAGGGCGTGAGATTAATACCGATTACGTGATGAGTAATAACTTTGCGTTTGGTGGTATTAACACCTCTTTAATATTTAAACGCTATAAAGTAGATTAAACACGTTAAAAGATAAGTTATGACTAACTGTTAGCTCGTTTTTACTGTATAATTTGCGACCCTTGATAATGTGGCCGTAGGTTATACAGCATGAATTTTAAATCTTTTAGTTTCGCTCCTGAAATCATCCAGGCGTTGGACGAACTTAACTATCACACCCTTACGCCCATTCAGCGCGCAGCAATTCCTGCTGTTCGTAAAGGTAAAGACGTTTTAGCCAGTGCACAAACTGGTACCGGCAAAACTGCCGCGTTTGCTTTACCTATCATCCAAAAATTGGTTGAGTCTGAACTCAGCACAACTAATGCACCTCATGCATTAGTACTTGCTCCAACGCGTGAACTTGCAGAACAAATTGCAAATAATTTTAGAGATTTTGCAAAGCATACATCACTTAAAGTCGTTAGCTTATTTGGTGGTGTTAGCACTGCCGGCCAAGCAAATGCTTTAAAAGAAGGTGTAGATATTGTTGTTGCAACGCCAGGTCGTTTATTTGATCATATTCGTTTAGGTAACTTAAGCCTTGCAAGTGTTAAGCACCTTGTTCTTGATGAAGCTGACCGTATGCTTGATATGGGCTTTATTGAAGATATGCAAAACGTTATTAAAAGCTGTGCAGAAGAGCGCCAGATTTTACTTTTCTCTGCTACATTCCCTGCAGCAATTAAACAATTTGCATCTAAAGTATTGAAACAAGCTGAAATAGTGCGTGTTGATCAAACTAACAGTACAGCAAGCACCGTTGAGCATGTTGTTTACCCAGTTGAAGAACGTCGTAAGCAAGAGCTACTTTCTGAATTGATTGGTAAGAAAAACTGGCAACAAGTGCTTGTCTTCGTAAACATGAAAGAAACAGCTGATGAGCTTGTTAAAGAGCTTAACCTTGATGGTATTCCGGCAGGCGTTTGCCACGGTGATAAATCTCAAGGTAACCGTCGTCGTGCTTTACGTGAATTTAAAGAAGGCAAGGTACGCGTATTAGTGGCTACAGAAGTCGCTGCTCGTGGTATTGATATTGATGGCTTACCTCGTGTAATTAATATTGATTTACCTTGGCTTGCAGAAGATTACGTTCACCGTATTGGCCGTACAGGTCGTGCTGGTCGCCAAGGTCAAGCAATCTCATTTGTTAGCCGTGAAGAAGAAAACACTTTGTTTGAAATTGAAACGCTAATCGGCCAAAAAATCAAACGTGTATATTTAGAAGGTTATGAAGTAAGTAACCGTGAAGTACTAATTGATAAAATTGGTAAAAAACCAGCGCATTTACGCCGTACACGTTCTAACAAGTTATCAGGACAAGCAACCGGTGAAGCGAGAGCAGTAAATCGCTCACGTATTTCAAGCGTTCGTAAAAGCTTAAAAGGCGAAAAACTGTCACTTAAAAAGTCATAGTTAACGCCGTTTAGTTTAAAAAAACCTGAGTTTACTCAGGTTTTTTTGTGCCTGGTGATAACACCTCATCAATAATATTTGCGTATAAATAAGCCGCTTGCTCGTCCTCTTTATTTGCTATTATGGACAAACCAACCGGTAAACCACTTACTTTTCCGACTGGTAGGGTTATGTGCGTTGTGCCAGCAATAGCAGATAACGAACTACTACTGCCATTAAAATTATCACCATTAACTAAGTCAGTTTTCCAGGCGGGGGATACTGTAGGCGCTATAACAATATCAAGCTTGTTGTTTTTATATACATTAACAATGGCTGTCGTTGCTAAAGTGCGATAGCGTTCTTTAGTCTCTTGGTATTTTTGTTTGTTAGTTAAATCAATAGCCTGTGATTGAACTAGGATATCTTGCTCAAAATGGGGCATTTCTGTTTTTTTATTTTTAATATTAAAATTAATAAGTGCTTTTAGGCTTTTAACAGCCACTTGTGTTGGAGTGCTTGCGAGGTAGTGATTAATTTCGGCTTTGAAGTCATAAAGTAAAATATAGTATTCATCAACAAATAGCGTATCTAAGTTATCAGTAATATCTACATTTATAACAGTGTGTCCAGCCTGTTGTAATGCTTGTAACTGCTTGGCATAAAGGCGCTGCGTTTCAACTGTAAATTTGTCGCTAGGTAGTGCACCAATAATAAGTGACGATTTTGATTTTATATTACCTGTTTTTAATTCAAACCCTGTAGTTGTCGCATCAAGGGAGTCTTCACCTTGCAAAACAGATAAAACCAGCAGCGAATCTTTAAGTGAATGCGCCATCGGCCCTACTGAATCTTGGCTACTTGAAAGAGGCACAACGCCTGAGCGTGATACTTGGCCCATACTCGGTTTTATTGCATAAACTCCATTTACTGAGGCAGGGCACGTAATTGAACCGTCTGTTTCAGTCCCTAATGCTATAGGCGCAAAGTTAAGTGCTACCGCAACAGCAGAACCTGCGCTAGAACCACATGGGTTACGTGTTACATCGTGCGCATTATGTGTTTGTCCGCCTACGGCACTCCAGCCTGAAGATGAATAGGATGAACGAAAATTTGCCCACTCACTTAAATTAGCTTTACCTAAAATTATAGCGCCCGCATTACGTAGTTGTTTAACAACAAAAGCATCATTATCAGTAACGTTATTTTTAAGTGCTAAAGAGCCAGCCGTTGTGGGAAGTGTGCCTTTAGTTTCTATATTATCTTTAAGAAGTACAGGTATTCCATGTAATGGCCCAGCCCAAGTTCCTTTGACGGCAAGTTCATCTAACGTTTTAGCTTGAGCAATAGCTGTAGGCTCTAAACTAATAACCGCATTATAGTGTGGATTAAGTTTATTAATTCGGTCTATATAATTTTGGGTGAGTTGCTGTGCATTAATAGAATTATTTTTATATGCACTGTGAATTTCATCGATGGTTTTTAGCTCTTGTGCTTTAGCGTTAAAAATTGCTAATACACTAAGCAACGAAAAGGTAAATGTTTTGATCATTGTTGAGGTGCTTGAGGTGTTATTATTTTCTATACATTTAGCACAAAAAAGCCTCACAAAGTGAGGCTTTTCGATAAACGGCTTAAAAAAGAGGTTTAAGCGTTTTCTAACATAGACAGTGCGACCGCTTCAGCCGCTTTAATACCATCAATACCCGCTGATAAAATACCGCCAGCGTAGCCTGCGCCTTCACCTGCAGGGTAAAGCCCTTTGGTGTTAATACTTTGGAATGTTTTATCACGCTTAATACTAATAGGCGACGAAGTACGTGTTTCAACACCGGTTAGTAAACCGTCGTTAGTTGAAAAGCCGCGAATTTGTTTATTAAACGCTGGTATCGCTTCGCGAAGGGCATCAATAGCAAATTGTGGTAGCACTTTACTCAAGTCAGTTAACTTAATACCGGGTGTGTAAGAGGGTTGTACTTCACCTAAGTTTTCTGATGATTTACCTTTCAAAAAGTCGCCAATTAACTGGGCTGGTGCATCGTAGTTGCTACCACCAAGCTCATACGCTTGCTCTTCAAGTTTACGTTGTAAGTCTATTCCAGCAAGTGGATTACCTGGGAAATCTTGCTCTGGAGAAATACCTACCACAATAGCGCTGTTAGCGTTGCGCTCACTTCGTGAATATTGGCTCATACCGTTGGTAACAACGCGGCCCTCTTCAGAGGTTGCAGCGACTACTGTGCCACCTGGGCACATACAAAAGCTGTAAACTGTGCGGCCATTGTCGCAATGATGAACAAGTTTATAATCGGCAGAGCCTAAAATTGGGTTTCCTGCATTTGTACCAAAACGACATTCATCGATCATTGATTGTTTATGTTCGATTCTAAAACCGACTGAGAATGGCTTTGCTTCAACATAAATCCCCTTTTTGTGGATCATATCAAACGTGTCGCGTGCGCTGTGACCAACGGCTAATACAACATGGCGAGTGTTTAGTTGCTCGCCATTTGAAAGCGTTAAACCTGTTACTTGCCCGTCGTCTAAATGAATATCGTCAACACGTGTGCTAAAGCGAATTTCGCCGCCTAGTTCTATTATACGAGCGCGCATTTTTTCAATCATGGTGACAAGTTTAAACGTACCAATGTGTGGCTTACTTACGTATAAAATTTCATCGGGTGCGCCTGCTTCTACAAATTCAGTAATGACTTTACGACCGTAATGTTTTGGATCCTTTACTTGGCTGTATAACTTACCGTCTGAGAATGTACCTGCGCCACCTTCACCAAATTGTACATTTGATTCGGTATTAAGTGTGCGTTTACGCCAAAAGCCAAACGTGTCTTTTGTACGTTCACGTACCTCTTTACCGCGCTCTAATATAATGGGATTAAAGCCCATTTGAGCAAGTAATAAGCCTGCAAATAAACCACAAGGGCCAAAACCAATCACAACAGGGCGCTCTGTTATATTTTCGCTGGCTTGGGCTACAAATTTATAGTTTGTGTCTGGCGCTACTTTTACATGTTGGTCTTTTTCAAATGCCGCGAGTAGCTCGGCTTCGTTATCAACTTCTATATCGAGTGTATAAATCAGTAAAATAGCTGATTTTTTACGTGCATCATAACCACGCTTAAACACATTAAAACTGTGCAATTGTTCTGGTTGGATTTTTAGTTTATTTACAATTTCTTGACCAATTGCATCTTCGTCATGATCAAGTGGCAGCTTTATTTCGGTTAAACGTATCATTTATATCTCTTTTAGGTGTCATAGCGGGGTATTATTACCGCTCACAATAAGGGGATGCAGGGCACAACGGGTGTGCAAACATAAGGCGCGTATTTTACGTTAAAATAGGGTGATATGGCACTTATTTATTGTATTTTTGGAGTGGATGGGTATGATCCACAACTGTTGTTTAAAATCTTAGGTATTAAAATAGTATGGCGTTTGTAGTCACCGAAAATTGTATAAAATGTAAGTACACCGATTGCGTATCAGTGTGCCCAGCAGATGCATTTTTTGAAGGCCCTAATTTTTTAGCAATTAGCCCGATTGATTGTATCGATTGTGGTTTATGTGTCCCTGAGTGTTCAGCTGATGCTATATACCAAGAAGATGAATTACCAGAATCTCAAAAAGAGTTTACTGAATTGAATGCTGAACTTGCACTGGTCTGGCCGCGCATTACAGAGGTTAAACCTGCACCAGAGGACGCTGATGTATGGAATGGCATAGACGATAAACTTAAACTACTCGAAACATAATACGTAACAATTAGTTACTCCTTTATCATTAAATAGTTAATTTTTTATTTCAAAGTATTAACAAATGTACCTGGATAAATTACAATCCCCAGCTTAAGTTACTCCCTATGAGTAATTACAGTCTAAATGGATGTTTATGCAGTACTTTATAACTATAATAAAAAAGTTTACCTTCCTATTTTTAAGTTTCGTTTTATTACTCTCAAGCCTTGATGTAGCGGCTAGTAAACAGCAAGTATCCTTATCTCGTATTGATTCAAATATCACTATTGATGGTGTTATGGATGAAGCGCACTGGCAAAATGCGACACGTATACCTCTACTCTACCAAGATGAGCCTAACGAAAAAGGCACACCTCCTGTAAAAACTGATGCCTTTATTTACGAAGATGGCACAAACTTATATGTTGCCTTTATTGCAGAGGATCCAAACCCTGAACAAATTCGTGCATCACTTCGTGACCGCGATACGCTATGGGAAGACGACGTAGTCATTCTTGTTATTGATACATTTAATGATGAACGCAGTGGTTATGAATTTCATGTAAATCCCCTTGGTGCACAAGGCGATATAAGAATGACCGATACCGATGGATGGAGCTCAGATACCTCATGGAATGCTATTTGGGATAGCGCGGGACAAATTAACGACAAAGGTTACGTTGTTGAAATGCGTATTCCTTTTAAGGCACTGCGCTTTCCTGAAAATAAAAAAGAGCTAACGTGGGGTTTTTCAGTAATGAGAAACTACCAACGTGATGTTTTATATCAGCTATCAAATATGGGATTTGATAGAAATATAAAATGTAGCCTTTGTCAGTTTGATAAGTTAGTGGGTTTTAGCGATATTGAATCGAGTAAAAATATTCAATTAACACCTACATTGACAGCACTTCGTAACGATAATAAATCTGAATTACCGGGTAACTGGGATAATGGCGATATAGATACCGAAGTGGGCTTAGATTTGCGCTGGGGTTTAACCAAGGACGCTGTTTTAAATGCGACTATCAACCCAGATTTTTCGCAAGTAGAAACAGACTCTTTAGAGCTCGATGTAAATACAACCTTTTCTATTTATTATGCTGAAAAACGTCCTTTCTTTTTAGATGGAGCTTCTTACTTTAAAAGCAGCTTATTTGAGCTTTTATATACACGTACAATTGCAGAGCCTACTTTAGGTGCAAAATTAACGGGTAAAACGGGTGATCATAGTTATGCGTTAATGCTCGCTGATGACGATAATAGTAATATTTTACTGCCAACGAATCAGGGCTCTGGCTTTGCAAGCTTAAACGAAAAAACGAATACGGCCGCAGGGCGTTATCAATATGACCTAGGTCAGCAGGGTACTATTGGCCTTTCAAGCACGCACAGAGAAAGTGATGACTATCACAACACTGTATTATCAGTGGATGGTAGCTACTGGTTTAATCAATCCGATACTCTTTTGTATCAAGTATCATCTGCTGATACACGTAACTCTGAATTTTTAATTCAAAATTATAACTTATCTGAAACTCAGTCAGATGAAGCATATGCCCTGGAACTTACCCGCGATAAACGTGATTACAAATTATTTGCATCTTATGAAAATATTGGGCAGGACTACCGAACTGATTTAGGTTATCAAGCTAAAGTCGATTATGAAAAAGTAGGCTTTGGTGGCGGACAAACATGGTACAGAGATGAATCTGATTTACTTACCTCATGGTCATACGAAGCTGACTGGGATAAAACGTGGGCGCAAAACGGCGACTTACTTGAAGAAGAATACGAAGGCTTTTTAAGCTTTAAAGGCCAAAAACAATCTATTTTTGAAATTGGTTTAGTACACCGTTATGAAAATTATAATGACAATTTTTATAATCAAAATATTGGTTTTATTTATACGGGCTTTAAACCCACTAAAGATTTAAAGCTTTCGTTATATATTGAATACGCTAGCCGCATTGATTATGCAAATGAGCAATTAGGCGATGCGTTTGACACCCAAACCCAAATGGTGTGGGACATTAACGACCATTGGCAGCTCGATGTAAAGCATAACTACAGTCAATTAGATAACCCGCAAGGGAAGCGGGTTTTTACTGCTAACTTGGTCGACTTTAGACTTCATTATAAATTTAGCATGCGTTCAATTCTTAAATTAATTTTACAATTTGAAGACATTGATAGAGACGAAAACGCCTACTTTTACCAAGTGAGCCAAATCAATAAAGACTATGGCAGCCAGCTTGTTTACTCATATAAAATTAATGCGCAAACACTGTTTTATTTGGGTTACTCAGATAGAGGTTACCAAGACGATTCTCTTAAAAATATTGAGCGGGATCAACGTACATTTTTTACAAAAGTTAGCTATGCATGGCAGCTTTAAATATTAAAAATAAAAAAGGAATAAATATGAATACGTTAAAAATAACGGTTGCAGCAGCAATGGTTGCCACCTTGGCCGGTTGTGCTGCAAAGCAAGACATTACTCGGTTTGAAACAAACTTACCTAAAACAGTATGTATTGCTGAACATAAGGCTGTTAAAACTGGTGTTATAGATGCAATGAAAAAAGGTTTTGCAAAGCATGATGTTGAAACTCGGGTAATTCCAGCCAATTATGTATTGAAACACCAAGACTACCAGACCGAATTACCAGGTGCAGATACGACAGGATGTAATGCAGTGGCTTACTACGTAGCAAATTGGCGTTGGGATATAGCGCTCTATATGGCATACGCAAATATTTGGATTAAAGACGTTGAAACGAATGAAAAAATAGCACAAGCATCTTATCGCACCGGTGGTGGATTGGATAAGTTTATAGACGCTGAAGAAAAAATTATAGAGCTTATTGACGGTATGTATTAAATTTTAAACAATTAGAACCTTTTTGTTTATTTTTGTTAATCCCACCTATACTATATATCAAATATAATTAGTTAATCCGTTATTGTTACAATTTTTTGTTATTCTAATGGCTTAGGATTATATCAATGCTTGCGTAGTACTAAATGCAAGCGATATAATCCGCTTTTGGTAATAGGTTTGATAGGAGAAGCAAAGTAGATGGATTTTTTTTATGAGTAAACTTAAGCCGCTCGGTTTTATTTTCCTAATCATAATTCTATTTTGTTTTTGCATAAACATAGAGTTAACGAATCAGATTAATCGTATAAATTTATTTAGTACCAGTATTGATATACGAAATTTCGAAATAACGAATACCACCCTTGATATGGCTCCTTGGTATAATCCGATCTTAAATGGCCACTATATAATTGAGCAGCCCACTGCTGATTTTTTGCTTATTAAAACCACTGACACTCAGTTTGTAGCTGCTGATTCAAGTAAGTTAATTATAATGACACTTGCATCACCTATTAATTTTTTACTTTTATGTATCTTAATATTTGGTTCTGGCCTGTACTTACGCAGAGAGCGTAGAAAGCGCCATTATAAAAATCAAATAGCGGAGCTTAATCTTCAAGCCAATAGCTTACTCACTGCATTTAATTTGCAAGTAAAACCGGCAGAGAACCCTTTGGGTGTAAGCAGCTTAAGCCAATCAATAAATAGTTTAAATACGCATGTGGCTAATTATGTAAAACAAACTCAAACCAGTATATGCCAAGATAAACTGACGTTATTAATTGACCGTCATGCATATATTGAACATATCGACAGACAAATTAATCATGCTAATCAAGAAGATCTCAAGTGTGCGCTCCTGTTTATAGACCTTGATGGTTTTAAACAAGTAAACGACTCGTTTGGTCACAGTTTTGGTGATGAAATATTAGTTCAAGTTGCTAGCCGACTTGCGAATGTATTACGCCACCATAAATTAAGTAACATAAATAGTGCTAACCAATTAGAGCAAAACTTATCAAGGTTAGGAGGGGATGAGTTCTCCATTTTTATAGAATTACTTGATGATAGCGACAGAGTCGTTGAAATTGCTAAGCATGTGCTAAGTGAGCTTGAAAAAGACTTTGTGCTTGGCAATAAAATAGTAAAAATTAGTGCCAGTATTGGTATTGCGGCTTACCCAGAAAGTGCATCAACGCCTCAAGCGCTTTTACAATTAGCCGATGTAGCTATGTATAGAGCTAAAAGTGATGGTAAGGGAATATTTAAAGTTTACTCGCCAGAAATGGGTAACAAAATGCGCCGTTACCATTATTTACTTGAAGAGCTGCGTTTAGCGGTTGCGTGTAAAGATTTTTACTTATCTTTTCAGCCAATTGTGCATGTTGAAGATTGTATGATTGATTATTTCGAAGCACTTACCCGATGGGACCACCCAGTTGAGGGCATGATCCCCCCTTCAGAATTTATTCCAATAGCAGAGGAGTCTAATTTAATATTAGAACTTGGCGATTGGATTATGCTTGAATCATGTAGGCAAATGGCTGCATGGCACAATGCAGGTATGCGTAAAGTAAAAATATCAGTAAATGTTTCGGGCATTCAATTAAAGCACCGTGACATTTATGATTGGATAATGAAGAAGCTCAAAAAAACCGGTTTACCCGCTACGTCTTTAATGCTTGAAATTACAGAATCAACATTCATTAAAGCCAGCCCTAAAATAATTAAAGAGCTGAGCAGGCTAAGAGAAGAGGGCATTACTATTGCTATTGATGACTTTGGTACAGGTTTTAGCTCGTTGAGCACATTAGCAGATTTACCAATTGATGTTATTAAAATTGATCGCTCGTTTATAGCTCAAGCTAATAAAAGCCAAAAATATAATGATATATTAAATACAATTAGTGAGCTTGGACAAAAACTTGGCCTTAAAATTGTAGCTGAAGGCGTTGAAGAAATAGGGCAGTTTGAACTTGTTAAAAAAATGGGTGTGAGTTCTGTTCAGGGTTATTTAGTAAGCCGACCTGAGTCATCAGCTAATGTAGGTAATAAAGTATTACGCAATAACACCAGTAACCTTTCAGCATCGGGTACAAGTGCTTGGGATATTGTTAGTTAGTTAGTTAGTTAGTTAGTTAGTTAGTTAGTTAGTTAGTTAGTTAGTTAGTTAGTTAGTTTACAAATAAAAATGCCACTCTAAGTAGAGTGGCATTTTTTGTTTAATCAGTAATTATTGTATTAAAGATCAAATGTGCGTGAAACAGCAAGTACGATACGCTCATCAGCATAATCGTAATCTAAGCTTGTGTTTTCAGCGGCCACTTCAATACCAAACCCTTCATAACTAGTTTGATATGCTAAACGGTAATGGTTGTATGATTTTTTCTCGTTTACGTCCCACGCCCATTTTTGTCCATCAAGCGAGTTTGAAATATCAAAGCTTGCACGTAGTGCATGATTTGGAGCCAGCTCATAGGTGTGTGCAATCATTGAGATTACATGGCCTCCACCTTGACCAAAGTAATCCCAGCTGTACCAAAAATTAAGCTCAGTTTGGCCGTACTCACTTGCGAAACCAAATTTAGTGTAAGCCTCAGCGTAGTTGCCATCGCTGTTATTACCTTGATAAGTGTAATACGCAATACCGTAGTCAACGCTAAATTGCTCATCAAGTTGTACATACTTACCTACATAGGCATCAAGCTCAAAATCAGTGTCGTCACCAAAATCTACATTTGAAGCCCATACACCTGCGTAAACACCACTATCAAAGGCATAGTCTAAGCTACCTTGAATTGCAGGATCGTTATCTGTTTGAGTTACACCGTTAAAAGTGTAGTCAGACGCTGCCGTGATTGTTGTTGACCAATCAGCTGCTGCAGTCGTTGATAAAAGTGCAAATGGTAGTGCTACTACAAGTTGTTTTAGTTTGTTATTCATTATTAATCCCTAGTGTACTGTGTCTATTTTTGTGTAATCAATTACGTTTGCTTTTGGTGAGCTATCTATATTCGTTACTGTTTTAAATTTACTGTAACCAATGAAGCCAGCACAGATAAAGAACAAGCCAATAACTAATGCGCCTACCCATTGAATTTGTAAAAATTCTAATTTAAACAATAGTGTAAGTAGTGATAGGGCAACAACATTTCCGATTATGTATTTCATTTTGCCAAAACGCTTTACGGTAAAGTTTAGGTTATCTGTATATAAACGCACTAACGAATCGAGAGAGTTAATTACAAATATGATACCTACAAATACCATGGCAAAGTTTTTAATACCTTGAGTAGGGATGCCCGCCTCATGGTAGTGATAAAGTACGCTAAACCAAATCGCAATCGGAATAGAAGGGAAAATCAACATCGCACCCAATACTTGGTATGTTTTAAGTCCACCAACAAAGCGTGATGTAAATTGACCAATCATTATGCTCCACGCAAACCACCAGAATAAGTAAAACTCATGGTAATCATTAAGCGGTAAAACAAATTCATTAATGTTGGCAAAGTAAGTACCAATAGAGCCTAAGTTATTCGTAAATGCTGACATTTGACTATCACCAATTACAAATGCGCCAGCCCACATAAAGGCGATTAAAGCTAAAAATAACCACGTAGTAGAAATACTTAAAATACGCACATATTTAATATCAGTACTTGAGTAAACCGCAAAACAGATAGCCGCAAACACAATTAAATAAAACTCAGAAACTATGCTTGTTCCATCACCTAATTCGGGTAAATACCACGGTAGGTTTGTAAGCAGTAAATAAGCGGTAAATGCACATGTACCAATAATTACAACATTATTGATAAATTTAACCCAAGGAATTTCGAAAAATTTCACTTTAGGTTCTATTACACAGAAATAAAAGCACGTAAGAAAGTAAAATCCCCAGATCAAAAATCCCCAATAGCCAAACTCAATAGCCAGTGGATTTGCAAACGCGTATTCTGGGCTTGCTTTTATGTCTGCATAACCTGCAAACTCAGTTAAAGGAAACATAATAAGGCCAACATCAAGGCCAGAAGTAAATAATATTGCTATAAACGTAAAGGTTCGAACTGGTGTTACACCTACTACGCGAACATTACCCCATTTAATTAAAATAGTGATAATGGCAAGTAAGGTAAAAATGATGCCTGCATTAAGCCAAATAGTCATTGTTACCCTCCAGTAATGAATAAAAATAATTCATAAGCACTCCGTATTTTATTGTTTTATTCTCGCATTAACACAACGTAACCTATTTACATCGTGTGCCACTGCAAGGCACGCACAGGTTTAGCCCGACGAGACTAAACCTAAGCATGTGGCTAAAGTTAGATCTCCGAACTACGTTGTGTGTCTTGCCAGTTTGTTGTTATGGCAACATTCACATCCGATTTCTGTAATGGGTCTTTACCTAAAATTATGTCAGCTGCTTTTTCGGCAACCATGATAGTAGGCGCATTCAAGTTTCCGTTAGGAACTGTTGGGAATATAGATGAGTCAACAACACGTAATCCCTCAATACCATGCACTTGGGTATTAGAGTTAACAACGGCCATATCATCTTCACCCATTTTGCACGAGCAAGAAGGATGGTAAGCACTTTCTACGGCTTGGCGTACAAAGGCATCTATTTCTTCATCTGTTTGAATATGTTTACCGGGTTGAATTTCTTCATCGCGGTATTCATCAAAGACACTTTGTTCGATTATGTCGCGTGTTAAGCGAACGCACGCTCTAAAGCCTTCAATATCGTCTTGATGCTCAAGGTAATTAAATAAAATGGTTGGTGGTTGCTCAGGATTCGCAGAAGCAATAGTGACGCTACCACGGCTTTTTGGTTTGTTATGACCCACATGTACCTGAAAACCATGACCTGCAAATGCACTTCTACCATCGTAACGCATTGCCGCTGGTAAAAAGTGATACTGAATATCTGGCCATTCAACACCTGGTTTTGAGCGAATAAACGCACACGATTCAAAATGATTCGTTGCACCTAAACCCGAACGCGTTAATAACCAGCGTGCGCCAATCAACCCTTTTGAAACAATGCCTAGCTTGCCGTTAAGCGTGATAGGTTGCTTACACTTGTATTGAAAGTAAAACTCAAGATGATCTTGTAAGTTTTGACCAACACCTGGTAGATGATGCTGTACTTCAACGCCTGCTTTTTCAAGCGCTTGAGTATCACCAATACCAGAGAGTTGTAAAATATGTGGAGAACCAATTGGCCCTGCACTTAGTACAACGTCTTTTGCAGCATGTGCAGTTTTAATGTCGCCATTTACTTTGTATTCAATGCCAGTGGCTTTTTTGCCATCTAAAATCACGCGTTGTGCTAGTGCACCTGTAATAATTGTTAAATTACTACGCGATTTAACAGGGTCTAAATACTCACGAGAAGCAGAGCTGCGCACGCCGTCTTTTACGGTCATGTGCATTGGGCCAAAACCCTCTTGCTGCGACGCGTTGTAATCATCTGTTGAGGCGTAACCAGCTTGTACACCTGCTTTTATAAACGTGCGATAAAGCGGGTTTTGCATTTCGTTGCCGTTATTAACGCCAAGCGGGCCTTTGCCACCACGGTAAGTATTTTCACCAAGGTAAAAGCTTTCTGCCTTTTGAAAGTAGGGTAAACATGATTGGTAATCCCAATCGTTTGCACCGTGTTGCTGCCATTCGTCAAAATCTTTTGCGTGGCCACGTACATATACCATGCCATTAATAGATGACGAGCCGCCTAATACTTTGCCACGAGGACAATGCATTTCACGGTTATCTAAATGAGGCTCAGGCTGCGTATGAAACTGCCATGCGTATTTGTCACTATTCATAGGAATAGATAACGCAGTTGGCATTTTTATAAAAATACTTTTATCGCTACCGCCGGTTTCAAGTAGTAACACGCGGTTACTTGAATCTTCAGATAAACGGTTTGCTAAAACACAACCCGCCGAACCCGCGCCAACAATAATATAGTCGTAATGATTACTCATAGTAGGGCGCCTTAAAATGGGCTTTCTATGTCGGCCATACCAACATAAATAGACTTAGTTTGCGTGTATTGATCAAGAGTTTGTATACCATTTTCACGGCCAATACCCGATTGCTTATAACCGCCAACTGGCATTTCAGCAGGTGAGTTACCGTATGCATTAATCCAACAAATACCGGCTTGTAACTTATGAATCACGCGGTGCGCACGTTTAATATCGCTAGTAAATACGCCTGCAGCTAAGCCTAGGTGAGTCCCGTTAGCGCGTGCAATAACATCGTCTTCGTCGTCAAAAACAAGCACGCTCATTATAGGGCCAAATATTTCTTCTTTAACGATAGTCATATCGTCATTACAATCAATAAACACAGTCGGTGCTACAAAATAGCCATTAGGTGCAGATTTAGGTGAAAGCGTTGTACCACCGGTTAATAGCGTTGCACCTTCTTCGATGCCTTTATTAACGTAGCTCATTACTAGTTCTTGGTGCTTTTTAGAAATAAGTGCGCCAAAGTTAGTATTTAAATTTTGTGGGTCGCCAGCAATAATGTTTTTCTCAGTGCGCGCTTTAAGCTCATCAATAAACTGCTGATATACATTTTTATGAACGTAAATACGTGTACAGTTAGTACAAATTTCGCCTTGCGTATAAAAGTTACCTAACATAGCCGCGCTAACCGCTTGCTCAATATTGGCATCATCAAATACTAATAATGGAGATTTACCACCGAGTTCCATTGTTACATCTTTTAAAGTGCCCGCAGCGCTTGCTACTACTTTTTTACCTGTGCCTACTTCACCCGTAAACGATACTTTATCAATGTCGCTATGCTGTGTTAGCCACTGACCTACATCGCCAGCACCTTGAACAACATTAAACACACCTGCAGGTACGCCAGCTTCAAAAAACACTTCAGCAAGCTTAATAGCGCCAAGTGGTGTTTCCTCAGATGGTTTAAATATAAATGCATTACCAGCAGCAAGGGCAGGGCCCGACTTCCAACATGCAATTTGTAGTGGGTAGTTCCATGCACCAATACCCGCACAGATACCTAGTGGCTCTTTACGTGTGTAATAAAAGTCATCACCCACCATTTGCTGTTGGCCTACTTGTGCAGGCGCAAGGCCTGCAAAGTATTCAATTACATCAGCGCCGGTTTCAATATCAACACAATTTGCTTCTTGCATTGGTTTACCGGTGTCGAGTACTTCTACAAGTGCTAGCTCATCATTGCGCTCGCGTAAAATAGCCACTGCTTTTAATAAAATGCGGCTGCGTTCAATGGGTGTCATCGCTGACCACTGAGCAAAGCCTTGCTTTGCACTGGCAATGGCTGCGTTTTGAATAAATTCGTCGGCAATCTCTACTGCGTAAATAACCTCGCCCGTAGCTGGGTTTGTTACATCAAATGTTTTGCCGCTCTGGTTTGCAAGAAAATGGCCGTTAATAAAATTTTGATAGACAGGTGTAGTCACGCTAGGCTCCATATTGCTTGATAAGTGAAAGTACATAGCTTTTTGCTAACTTTTCACTGTGTTTAAACTGATTATTGTCTGATTTACTCAGCACTGCTCTTAACCATAGGCCATCGATCATTGCGGCGCTAAGTTCTGCAGCTTGCTTTGCTTGCTCAATAGGCATTAATTGCTTAAAAGAAAATGCTAAATTACTTTGCAAGCGTTTACTGTTTACGTTTTGTAGTCTGTGTAATTCTTCATCATGCATCGATTGCGCCCAAAAACTTAACCACGTTCGGGTTGTATCATTACGCTGTTGTACAAGCGCAAAGTTGGCTTCGATAATAATCATTAAACGTTCAATGGCATTCGTTTGGTTATTTACTTTACTTATTAAGCCTTGTTTTAAGCTTGTTAGTAAGTATCTAACAGTGGCTTCAATTAACCCCTGCTTACCACCAAAATAATGACTAATAATGCCTGACGATAAACCGGCATTTTTACTAATGCTGTTTATAGTTGTGCCTTGTAGTCCATTAGTTGCAACTGACTCTATAGTCGCGTCAATTAGCTGCTGACGTCTGACAGGTTCCATTCCGACTTTAGGCATAATTTTTATTAATTGAACGTTCAATAAACATAAGCTTAAGGTAATAGCTCTAACAATTCAAGGCTGAAGTAAATATCTAGATGCCAAAATGTAGATTAATCATTAATAAAAGCGCAACTAATTCGATAAAGAAGATAAGGTTTTACTTTGTTTTATTTTATTTAAAACAAAGGCTTGTGAATTTTATTTTGAAATTAAATAATAGTAATGATTTGTTTACAGCAATAAATGAATAAAATGATCAATAATCATTAGTGCAGTAATAGTTAGAGTACTAATAGTATTAAATTAATACAAAAGCGGTCTAAACCTGCAATTGCTTAGTGCTCTAATAAATTTATATAGAGAGTAAACTTTGTGGTTTTATCGTTTTAAAGGGCTTGGTTTTGAAAGGTCAGGCATTATTAATAACGCCTTTAAAAAGTAGGGGGTAACGTCTTAGTCTATTGCCAATATAGTCATCAGCTAAAATTTGCTGGCAAATAAAGTCTATATCTTTGCTTGCTTCAAAAACCCAATCAAAGCGCTCTATAGCCAGTAAAAAACCACGCTTTAGATGAGTTTGAGCACGGTACTGTTCTAAATTTTCTTGAATAATTGAGACTTTGCTTGGATCAGCTCTAAGCTCTTCTACTACTTGGTTTATAAAAGTAGTATTGAGCTTACTGGTAGGGCGGTGTCTGCGTTTTCGTGGTTGCATTAGCTCTCGTTTGCAATGTTATATAATTTTTTCAAAAAGTCGTCTTTATGCTTTTCATGTTCGTAGTCAAGGTGGTAAGTATTATGAAAACCAAAGCGCAGTTCAACGCCGCTACCTTGTAAATATATCGTATAGCCATCTACGTCTGAATAAGCTGTAACACCCTGATAATATTTACCTTCATTAGTCATTTCACCTTTTTGGATGATACGTTCATACACAGCCAAAATCTGTTTGTTATCGATTTCGTTTTTCATGTTTTATGCCCTTCCTTTAGTAACTCATACGATACAGATATGAGGGTCGATCATCTTAAAAACAATAGCTAAAAAAGTGTGATATTACTTTGTAATTTCGCTTTTTTAAATTATGCTCAAAACTCATTTATTGTTGAGCTTAGAGCATGATAGACAAGGCGTTACTACTAAAAACTCGTGAGTTATCGGATCAATTAATTGCATTGCAAACTCCAATTAGGATACTCGATGCTATTAATTGGGATAAACAAACTAAAGAGGAGTTTTTTAGACAGAAATGTCAAAAAAACCCACTCATCGATCGTGCATATTATCAACAGCGCGACCTTGGTTTTGTACCTAGCGAGTTACGCCAAGCATTTTCTACTTTGCACCGTAACATTATTAACCAATTGGGGCAGTTAAATCCGATTGCTCAATATATGGGAAAAATGTGCACCGAGTATAAAACGGTATTAAGTATGCTTGAGTATCGTGGAACGCCAGAGTTTCATGACTTATCGGTGGAGTTATTTGGTCACCCTAAAGACTTATTCCATGCTGGTGAGCCCTCACTTTCTGAGCTAGCTAATATGCTAGATAAACCGCTGCAAAATTTACTTATAGCCGACATACTGCCTGACGACCCTAAAAATATTGATGCTGTTGATGCTGTGCGTATTTTGTCTGAGCAAGTAAATGCCAGTATGACAGGGATAAACGTAGAGGTAATGCTTAGCGATGGTATTGTTAGTGATGCAGCCGCAGGTGCTAATAATATAAAGCTTAATCAAGATGTTAAGTTTTCTCAGCGTGAACTTGATATTTTAGAAGTTCACGAAGGGTGGATACACGTAGGTACCACTCAAAATGGTTTAGCACAGCCGTATTTAACATGTTTGAGTAAAGGCACGCCTAGCTCAACTATTACCCAAGAAGGCTTAGCAGTATTAACCGAAATTATTACTTTAAAATCGACACCAAGGCGTTTATCTAAATTAGTTAACCGTATTCAAGCGGTTACAAAGGTAATAGATGGCGCTGAATTTGTAGATATTTACCGTGACTATGTAGCGCAAGGTTTATCAAAAGATGACAGCTACACACTCGCGCAGCGTGTATTTAGAGGCAGTACGCCAACAGGTTTGCCTTTTACAAAAGATATTGCTTACATTAAAGGCTTTGTATTGGTTTATAACTTAATACGCGTTGCAATACAGCTTGGTCGAATAGATAGACTACCTTTATTACTGGTAGGTAAAATATCAATAGATGACTTTAGATTAATTTCGCAGCTTCATGATTTAGGTGTAATAGAGAGCCCACAATTTGTGCCTCCACACTTTAAAGACTTACGCGGTTTGGCAACTTGGTTGAGCTTTGGCCGCTTTATTGGCGATTTATCGTTTGAAAAGTTAGAAAACGATTATAAACCGTTATTTTTATAATTAATCAACATAACCTACCGACATAAAAAAAGCCCATAACGGGCTTTTTAAATAAAGTACTTTAGGTTTTGCTATCGAGCATTGGTGCTTTCAAATATTTTGTCAGCTGAGGCTGCAACAAAACCAGTATAAAGCTCACCGTCGGCTTTAGGGTAACGAATAGCAAACTCATAAAAACAGCTAGGGATGCTCATATCACCGTCACTAAAGGTAACAGAGTATTCATCAGCAAGTGTTGACGATTGCTCTAGTAACACCTCTGGTGAGCCTTTAACTTCACCGCCTGACGTATTAAGCGAAAAGCCGGCGTCTTTTAGGGCTTGGTTAACATCATGAATGTTATCAAACTTAGCAAGCGTATTAATATTTACTGTAAAGTGATTGGCGCGGTAACCCCACGCCGACATCCACGCTGCATACTCGCTTTCAGCTAGCAGCTGCTTATAAGTATCGGTGCTTACTTGCCAATGCGTGCCTGAATACAAAAAGTTATCAGCAGTAACAGCACTTTCATCAATTTTATCAACCATGTCGGTTACGATGGCTTGTAACTCAGGCGAGCATTTTTCTACTAGTAGCTCAGAGATAAACACTTTTGGCTGATTCGGATCGCTATGCTCGTAGTGCTTTGCGTAAAGTTTTTTAGCTTCAAAGTGGTACTCACCACATTCTTTGTAACCAATAGCTAAAAAGTGAGCAGCGAGCTTTTCAAGACCCACTTTTTCAATATTAAACGTACGCAGCGCAATATGATCGTTAATAATGTCATCTTTTTGCGTTGACCCTAAAAGGTCATGAATTTTGTCTGCCGATGGTGTTACGTTTAAGTAGTTTTTCCAAAGGCTCTCAAATAATGTGTTTACATCAGTATGCATGTTAAATCCTTAAATCTAAAATTTTGGTTTTATTGCTTATTCAATTACCAAGCCTGGCGCTAGGGTTTGCGGTAAGCTCACTTTGTCTGACTCAACAGATGCCACAGGGTATGCACAATAATCGGCGGCATAATAGGCACTTGCTCTGTGATTACCACTGGCGCCAATACCGCCAAATGGAGCCGCGCTAGAGGCACCCGTAATAGGGCGGTTCCAGTTAACAATACCTGCACGAATGCGCTTTAAGAAGTGAGTGTAATCATCTTCACTGTCGCTAAGTAAACCTGCAGATAAGCCAAAGCTTGTGTTGTTAGCTTCAATAATTGCGCTGTCAAAGTCGTTGTAACGATACACTTTAATAAGCGGTCCAAAATGCTCTTCATCTGGCATGTCGGTAATGTTTGTTACATCAATAATACCTGGGCTTACAAAACCGGTGCCTGATTTTAATTGCTTAAGTTCAACAAGGATTTGCGCGCCTTTTGACACTAATTCACTTTGCGCAGCGACCATACCCAGTGCTGCTTTTTCGCTTATCATTGCACCCATAAAAGGCTGCTCTGTAGCAAAACTGTCGTCTACAACTATGTTTTTAGTCGCGCTTATTAGCTTTTCTAAAATAGCATCGCCATTGAGCGATTTTTCAATAAATAAGCGGCGTGCACACGTACAGCGCTGACCTGAGGTAATAAAGCCTGATTGAATAATATCGTGCACAGCAGCGCTTACATCACTCACGTCTTTTACAATAAGAGGATTATTACCGCCCATTTCAAGTGCTAAAATTTTGCCAGGGTGCCCTGCAAATTGCTTATGTAGTAAGTGACCTGTGTTTGAGCTACCGGTAAAAAACAATCCATCTATATCTTTATGAGAAGCAAGCGCTTTGCCTGTTTCAATTTCACCTTGGACAAGGTTAATAACACCCGCTGGTAAGCCCGCTTTTAACCAAAGTGAGAGGGTGAATTCTGCAACGTGCGGTGTTAGTTCTGATGGCTTAAATACTACGGTGTTGCCTGCTAAAATTGCAGGAACAATATGCCCGTTTGGTAAATGCCCCGGAAAGTTATACGGGCCAAAAATAGCCACAACGCCATGCGGTTTGTGTCTAATAAACGCTTTAGCACCGGGCATTGGGTTTTCGGTTGTACCGGTACGCTCATGGTACGCTTTTACAGATATAGCTACTTTGCCTGTCATTGCGCCCACTTCGGTACGGGTTTCCCATAATGGCTTACCTGTTTCGCGTGCAATTATGGTCGCAAATTCTTCACTGTGTTCTTTTAATTGAGCTGCGAAGTTTTCAAGAATGGCTATACGCTCTTCAAGCGGCTTATCTGCCCATTGTACCTGTGCTGCTCTGGCTGCTTTTATAGCTGAATCTACTTGATCAGCGTTTGCGCCATTACCTTGCCATACCACATCGCCATTACTTGGATTGATTGACTCAAATGCTGGACCTTGCCCTGCATGCCACTGGTTATTAATTAGGTGTGTATTCATAAATAATTTACAGGCGGAAAAATCGCGCTGCATCTCCTTGACTTAAATTAAGTGCTTTAGCCACATCTTGGCTAATGACGAGAGTATGTTTTGCATGATTGTAATGTGCGTCTTTGGTAAATGTTGCTCTAAAGCCACTTACGCCTTGATTACATACAGCCAGCGTATCAGAGCTATTTTGTGATATGTGATCAAGCTCACCAATAGTAATAGGGCAAACTTGAGAGTCGCGAATGCTGCGAATATTACCAAGCTTTGCTTCAACCGTTGGGCCTGCGTCAAATAAGTCAACGTAGCCTCTGTGCTCAAAACCTTCTTTTTCTAATAATTTTAGCGCAGGTTTTGTTTTTTCATGCACATGCCCAATAACTGCTTGGGCTTTCTTGCTAAGCAAGTTCACATAAATAGGGTATTTAGGCATTAACTCGCTAATAAATACCTTATCGCCTAAGCCAACTAAGTGATCAGCTTCTGGAAATTCAATACTAAAAAAGTGCTCTTGCAGCCATTGCCAAAAAGGAGAATGGCCGTCTTCGTCGCTAACACCGCGCATTTCTGCGATAACAGTATCGGCAAAACGCTCGCTATGCTGAGCCATAAACAAAAAGCGTGAACGCGATAAAAATCGACCCGTTAAACCTTTACGGCTATTTTCGCGCAAAAATAATGTGCATATTTCAGAGCAACCTGTGTAGTCGTTACACATGCTTAAAATATCAACGGTGTTATATACATTTAAAGTAGGCGAGTGGTGTACTGTTTTACCTAAATGATAATGATATAAAGGCACCGATAAACCTACTGCGGCTTCTATAGCGGTTGTGCCAATAACGTCACCTGTTTCACTGTCTTCTAAAACAAATAAATAGCTTTCATCAAGTGGCTGGTTAATGTTTTTGGCAAAGCTTTTTTCAGCACGTTCAATTTTTTCTTTAAGCTGTGCATCGTCCACAGGTAAAGAGGTAAACCCATGACCGGATTCAATCGCTATTTGTTTAAGCGCGTCAAAATCATTGGCAGTAATAGGACGTAATACTTGCATTTATTGCTTGCTCCAATAGCACGCCAGTAGGCGTGCTAATTTAAACTATATTAACCGTTTACTACATCGCTAACGGCTTTTTCAAAGCGCGCTAAGCCTTCTTTAATATCTTCAAACGGGATAACTAAAGACGGTGTAAAGCGAATTACATTCATGCCCGCTACAAGGTTCATTAAACCATTATTAGCACTGGCTACTAAAAAGTCGCGTGCACGTCCTTCAAATTTGTCATTTAGTACTGCGCCAATTAATAAGCCTTTACCACGTACTTCGCTAAATACGTTGTATTTTTCGTTAATTGCGTTTAATCCGTCACGGAATAATTGCTCGCGCTCTTTAACACCGTTTAGTACGTCTGGTGTATTTACTGTATCAAATGCCGCTTCAGCAACAGCACAAGCAAGTGCGTTTCCGCCATAAGTAGAACCGTGAGTACCAATTTTTAAATGCTCAGCAATTGGTGTACGAGTGATCATAGCGCCAATTGGAAAACCACCACCCAATGCTTTTGCCGTTGTTAAAATGTCAGGAACAACGCCTAAACCTTCATAAGCGTATAAATCGCCTGTGCGACCAACACCCGTTTGTACTTCATCAAAAATAAGTAACGCGTTATGTTTAGTACAAAGTTCACGTACTTTTTTAGCAAATTCATCTGTTGGTGAAATAATACCGCCTTCACCTTGTAATGGTTCCATCATAACAGCACATGTTTTATCGCTGATCAGCGCTTCAAATGCTGCTATATCGTTAAAATCACAATGTACTATGTCAGCAGGTTTAGGACCAAAGCCGTCAGAATATGCAGCTTGCCCGCCCACAGTTACTGTAAAGAATGTGCGACCATGAAAACCTTTATTAAATGCAATAATTTGCGTTTTTTCAGCGCCATATACATCCAGTGCATAACGACGCGCTAGCTTAAGGGCTGCTTCGTTTGCTTCTGCGCCTGAGTTTGCAAAGTAAACTTTATCAGCGAATGTTGCTTCAACCATTTTTTGAGCTAAACGAAGTGCTGGCTCATTAGTCATAACATTCGATAAATGCCAAATTTTTTCGCCTTGCTCTTTTAATGCTTTAACTAATGCAGGATGACAGTGACCCAAACAGTTAACGGCAATACCACCAGCAAAATCGATAAACTCGTTATCATTTTGATCCCAAACGCGTGAACCTTCACCACGAACTGGAATGATTGCTGATGGATTATAGTTTGGTACCATTACGTCGTTAAATAAGTCTCTTGTTACTTGCATTTTTACACCTAAATTTAATGGGCTTAGATAAAAGATTAGTTGCTAACTCAAAGAAGAATATAGCCTTTATTCTTCAGCAAACACGTTATTATTTCTTGTAGAGGTCATTATCGAAGGTTAGCTATTAAAATTGCAGTGCTATTTTGTGAAAAATGATTAAAATAAAAGACAAAATAACGAATAAAATAACCATTATGATAACTCCACAAGATGAAAAGCTACTTTCTGTACTAAAAACAAATGCTAGAGCGAGTATTTCTGACCTTGCTCGTATGCTTGACTTATCTCGTTCAACGGTACAAAGCCGTATGCTCAAACTAGAAGAAACGGGTGTAATTAAAGGCTATAGCGTTGATTATGGTGACGACTACCTCAGTAAAATGGTATCAGCTCATGTGTCTATAAAAGTAAGACAAAAATTAACAACTAAAACAAATATCGAGCTTAAGCAAATTGATGCAATTTCGCAGCTCTATGCCATAAGTGGTGAGTTTGATTTAATTGCTGTAGTACAGGCTCAAAATTTAGAGCAGCTTAGCCATTTACTAGACGATATAGGAAATCTGGATGGAGTAGAGCGCACAACATCTTCTGTTATTTTAGAAACTAAATTTAAGCGCTAGAGTCAGTGAGTTTTTGTTTTAGTCGTTAAGTGAACACTCGGTATACTTTAGGTAAGTAATAGAAAGCCTAGGGTTTGTTGATCTTTCAAGGTTGAATTTCAGTAGCCTGTTTAGTATTCAGGCAAGGCAGAGCCTATGCAGTGTGGTTACTCCCCATAAATGGGCGATAACGTAGCATTAATGCCAAACAGGCGCTGCTCAAAGGGTCCTTCCTAGGCGCTATTTACTCTTTGCTCGGTTTTTACTTATTCTTACATGGATGTAAGCCATTAGAACAACGCAGGAGCAGTTATTGAACCCACTAGGTTACAAATCTCGCGCCGCGATTAAATAGCGCCTAGTTTGAACGAATTTTAATCCTCAAAGATCAACAGACCCTAGATATAAATGCATTAATTTAAATATTTAAGTGTACTTTTTATAAGCTAATAGCAGTAGAACATAGATTTAAATATTGAAGCCATTGATAAGATACAAAATTTTGTAAGGAGAATTTATGCTTTTTTAATATGGATGACTATACTCATTTTAATTTGTACAATATTTAGTAATGGATTATGCCTGCATATTTTTTTACCCTCTTATTGGGTTTAACTGAGCCTCTTCAGTTTGGAACAAACTTACCCACCACTGCACCTGATAATGCAGTCAACCAAGTTGAGTGTATTTTATTTGAAATGGGAGCCCCTTTTCAGCTACAAACCTTGCCATGGTTACGTGCACGTCGAGAAGTAAAGTTAGACCGCTTAGATGGTTATTTCACAACTCATTTAATGCCTGAAATGAAGGCCTATGGGCGCATATCATCCCCCATCTTTTTAGAAAGCTGGTACTGGTTTACTCATCCAGAGAGCATTAATAAACCAAAAAATAAAATGCGTTATGGTGCAGTAAGAGGGAGTTATCAGGCTAATTGGTTTAAAACTCAGAATATTATTGCTGAGGTAGAAGTAAATTCATTAGAAGAAATAGTAAATGTTATGCACCATAAGCGGATTGATAGAATTCTACTTGATTTAGACGATTTTGAATTAGCAGCCTCTAAGCTAGGCATTAATGAAGATGAGTATCAAAGAGAATTTTTTAGGTATGTGCCTTTGGGATTATTTGCTTCGCATTCACTTATTAAACGCTTCCCTAAATTTATGCAGCAGTTTGATGAAAATATAAATACTTGCGCGCAGGCTCCATTTTCACTATCAAAAAGTGAAGAAAAGCAAATACTTGATAGGTTGTCCAGTAGTGCTAAAATCTTACTAAACTTACCTAGTTTAGTAGAACAAGTTCAAATAAGTAATGAGTCTCCCTTAAGTGAATCTGAAATTAAAAAACTAGACCGGCTATGGATAAAAGAAAGTAAACAAGTTGAGCACCCTGATGGGTTAACTATGCTTAATTTACCGTTATCTAAAGTATTTAAAAAATGGCAATTACAATTTAAAGGTGTTGTTACTGAGCTGATATTGACTGATAACCAAGGAAAAAACATCGCTATTAGTAAGCTAACCAGTGACTACTGGCAAGGAGATGAAAATAAGTTTACTAAAATATTTAAACAGTCAAAAGATTTTAACTTTGATAGCGTCACATATGATGCATCAACACATCATTTTCAAGTTCAGCTAAGTTTTCCTGTTTTAGATGATAATAATAGTCATATTGGAGTGTTAATTTTAGGTGTTGATGTAGAAAAAGCACTTCATTCGTCAAACGCAAAGAGTAATTAACTCATTACCTTTCACATAAGTTAGCTAAGCTTTAATGCTTCAGCTTAGCTAACTATATGCTATGGAAGTGTTTTTTCTGAAATAGGTTTTTTTCTTATAACTTCTTTTTTGGCTTTATCAAGCTTTATAAAATAAGCATTACCGCCTATGCCTTTAAACTCTTCATCTGTAAATACAATCGTATTGTCATCAAAAAAGGTGACTGCTTCTTTTTGAGTAACAATCCCTAAGTCTATTTTTGATACATCACCAGAGAAAAACTTATCACCTTCAAAGTTTTCAAATAACCAAAGACTTGTTGAATCAAGTAAGACTAATTTTTTACGATCGGGGCTGAGCGCCGCAGAGGTTATCCAGCATAGTTTTTCAAGCGTGGTACACGTTTTAAAAGAGTCAATTAGCTCAGCATCAAAATTTGCTGCATGATCGCCCACTTTATACACTTTAGTAATACCATCGAAAGGTTCTGTGCGGTTTTTAGTAAATAAATATAAATGACGACCTAGTGCTACAAATGCTTCTAAATCAAAATTGCGGTCATTGGGTTTTATTGGACTGCCATCCATTTCAGGGTAGGTAAACTTAATTATTTCGGCTTGGGTTGTGTTTGTTTTTATATCTATAGGGTTTTCTATTTTATAAATAGTGAGCCATCTACGATCATTTTTGTTATTACCAAAATCCCCTAAAAAAAAGTGCCCAAATTTGTTTTGGGTCATGTCTTCCCAATCAATGTTTTTAGCGTTTTCAACCAAAATTTCTTTGGCGATAGAACCATCTTTGTTAAGGCGGTAAAGCTTGGGTTCGTTGCCTCCGTCGTTAATAGCCCATAGACGTTTTTGTTTATCAAATTCAATACCTGAGATTTCTTTTAATTTAGGATCAACTGAGATTTCTTTTTTACTATAAAGGGTATAGATTGAAGAACCAACAAGTGTGGCTATTATTAAAAAGATGATGGCTATAGTTATTAAAATGCTTTTTTTCAACATGAAAATTATGATATTTCAGAGTATTAAGATGCTGTGTATTATCGCTGATGAAAGTACAGAACAAAAGAATTTTATAAATTTAGGCAATACTTTTGGATTATTTAACTTTAAATTCGATTAAATAAATAATATGTGATGTACGCTTAGTTGGTTCAAATATTGCTCTGTACTACTGAGCTTTTTAAAAAAGATTGTTTATATACTAACCGCACTTTTTAAGTGCAGAAAAAATGAATTGTTGCACTGTAATAATGCGTAAATAAAGTTTTGGTTAACTTACAACGTGTTTAATGATTTTGAATGGAATCCACATCGCCTTTTTGTTTAGTTGTATGGCCTGTGGCAAAGATTAAGTACCCTTTTTGGTTTAGTTGGAGCCTGCTATGTTGAATAAACGTTTTTTTAAAACAAAAGATGAAGCTGAAGTAACCTTTGAATTTTCTCATCCAGAGGCAGAAGAAGTTTGCTTACTAGGCGAATTTAATGATTGGCAACCTGTGCCAATGAAGCTTAATAAAAAACAAGGTGTGTTTAAATTTAAGCAACGCTTACCTATCGATCAACAATTTCACTTTCGTTATTTAATAAATGGAGACATTTGGGATAACGACCACCAAGCTGATGGTTATATTGGCAATACATTTGGCACAGAAAACAGCATAGTAAATACTCAACGCATTAATTAAGGCGATTCAATGGATGCTCTTTCGCAGTTGTTTTACCTGCATGGTATTGGCTTTGAATTCACTAAGTATACAGGTGAACAGGTGTTCTTTAGCGAAGACACGCGTAAACGTGCTTTGCAATGTTGCGGTGTTGATACAAATAACGAAGCCGAAATAACTCAACTAACTTATGATTTAGATGCATCGCTTTGGCTGGATTTAGTACCCAGTGTGAGTTTGGTTGACCAAAAAAAATGCGCTTTAAAGCTTCGTATAGACGAACGTCAGCAGTATTTAGCCGCCAACATTAATGTCCCTTCTCTTGGGATTAATATAGCGGTTGAGAACCTTTATAATTTGGCAGTTACAGGTGAATATTACTTACATGGCGTTCGCTATATTGAGCTGGCACTACCCATAGATAATATGCCAATTGGCTATCATGACGCCAATGTTCAGGTAGGTGAGCAACACGCTATTACACAAATTTGGTGCGTGCCTGAGCAAGTCTATCAAGTTGAAGACACAAAGCGCACAGGGTTATCTATTCAGCTTTACACATTAAAAAATAAAGCGCATTTAGGTATTGGCGACTTTGACGATTTACTAACGCTTACAAAATTATGCAGCTCGCAAAATATGGATTACATATTACTTAACCCACTGCATTTGTTATTTGCTGATATGCCAGAGCGTGCAAGCCCTTATAGCCCTAGTAGTCGGGCTTTATTAAACCCTCTTTATATTTCTATAGTATTAAGCGAAGACGCACAAAATAACGCAGTTCTACATGACCTCATGCAACGAGACGATGTAATTACACTTATAAAAAGTAATGATCAATTTATAGATTATGAAAATGTAAGCCGTATAAAGTATGCGTTATTTGATGCGCTTTATAATCAGTTTGAATTAACGGCAAGTGATGAGCGTCGCCAAGCGTTTACTGATTTTTGTAATACTCATTCAACTACGTTAAATACCCTCGAATCAGACAACTTAACATTTGATTATTACCTGCAGTGGCAAGCGCATATGCAATTGGCACTGTGTCAAAAAAGTTGTGCAGAGCGAGGTATGGCTATTGGCTTAATAAACGACTTAGCTGTTGGTTGTGCTGGCGATGGGGCCGAGTTTAAAAATCAGCAGTCGTTGTTTAGCCAAGGTGCAAGTGTAGGCGCTCCACCTGATCCATGGGCCGAAGCTGGCCAAAACTGGGGGCTTCCAGCACTAAATCCTCAAAGTCTTAGTAATAATCACTACCAATTCTATCGCTCGCTCATTCGCGCAAACATGCAAAATGTAGGTGGACTTAGAATTGACCACGTAATGGCTATTAGGCGCCTATGGTGGTGCTTTGAAAGCAATAGTGAACAAGATGGCTGTTATGTTTACTACCCGTTTGAGCACTTACTCGCCATTTTAAAAATTGAATCACATATTAATCAGAGTATTGTTATTGGAGAAGATTTAGGCGTTGTGCCGCCAGAGGTAAGGCAGGCTTTGGCATCTAGCGGTATTTTTTCTAACAGCTTATTTTATTTTGAAAAACAACACAGTGGTGAGTTTTTATCGACTGATGAGCTAGCAACACAGTGTTTGTTAATGATAGCCAATCATGATGTACCGCCTTTTACAGGTTGGTGGCAGCATGCTGATTTAAATATTAAGCAACAATACAAGCTTATTACTTGCAATGAATACGAGCAATTAAAGCAACAACGAATAGAAGAGCAACATAGGATACTACGATTTATTAATCGCCATACCAATACAACCGAGCTTCTATTACATAGTAATTCAGTCGAAGTATATAACGCACTAGCATTATGTTTGGCGGGTTCTCAATCGCGTTTATTTGCAATACAAATAGATGATTTAGATGAGCAGAAGTATCCGGTTAATATCCCCGGGACAGACAAAGAATATCCTAATTGGCGACGTGTATTAACGCATACCAGTGAAGAAATTTTTACCAAAAATGCCTCACTTTTAGCTGCAATCGATTCAATAAGGAAAGGTTAAATGAGCAGTACAATTAATAAAAAATCTTCAGCGCAGGACAGCTCAGAGCTTGCTAATTCATTACAGGACAGCTCAGTACATGAAAATAGTTACGATGCACAAGTACATGCATTAAATACCGGACGATTTAAAGACCCATTTAGCTTTTTAGGGTCACATAAAACGGATGCTGAGGTTGAAATTCGTTTTTACTTACCTTGTGCAATAAGTGTGAGTGTTACATTAAATAATAAAAGTATTAAGGCGCAGCGCTACCAACAAAGTGACTTATTTATAGTCAAAGTTGATGCGCTGCCCACTGCGCCTTATCAATGCATTGCTCAGTACACAAATAGCAGCACTACCTTTTATGATGAATACAGCTTTGAAAGCACACTTGATGCAGAGGCAATGTATTTATTTAACGAAGGCAGCCTTGAACATGCTTACTCTCATTTTGGTGCACATTTTAGCACTCAACAAAATGTAGAGGGTGTGCGCTTTTGTGTATGGGCGCCTAATGCAGCAAGTGTCTCTATTATTGGTGAGTTTAATTTTTGGCAAGCTAATCGCCACTTTATGCGTTTCCATCCTGCAAGTGGTGTATGGGAGTTATTCGTACCAGGTCTTAAAGCCGACATGTGCTACAAATTTGCAATTACCGCCCAAAGTGGAGAAGTACTCGAAAAAGCTGACCCCTATGCATTTAAAATGCAACAAGCACCAGGTACTGCAAGTGTACTGCAGTATAAACCAGAACCTATAACGCTCGGCGCTCAGGCACTTCAAAACCGACAAAAGCGTAATCATATTGATGCGCCAATTAGTATTTATGAAGTGCATTTAGGCTCATGGCAACGCGCTGAAAACAACCGCTATTTAAGTTACACAGAGCTTGCTGACAAACTCGTTAGCTACGCCCTTGAAATGAATTTTACCCACCTTCAACTTATGCCAATAAGTGAATACCCGTTTGATGGTTCGTGGGGGTATCAGCCTGTTGGTTTATTTGCACCTACCAGTCGTTTTGGCGATTACAACAGCTTTAAATACTTTGTAGAGCAATGCCACAAAGCTAATTTAGGTATTTTACTTGATTGGGTGCCTGGGCATTTCCCCAGCGATCCGCATGGCTTACATCGATTCGATGGCACTCATTTATATGAGCATGCCGATAAGCGCCAAGGTTTTCATCCTGATTGGAATACCTACATTTATAACTACGACCGCCCTGAAGTTAAAAGCTTTTTGATTTCAAATGCTATGTATTGGTTACATCAATTTGGTTTAGATGGTCTGCGTGTAGATGCCGTAGCCTCTATGTTGTATTTAGATTACAGCCGAAAAGAAGGCGAGTGGATTGCTAATTGTTATGGCGGGCGCGAAAACTTAGGTGCAATTGAGTGCCTAAAGCAAGTCAATATGCGCAGCTATAAAAACAACCCAGGCATTATGATGGTGGCTGAGGAGTCAACAGCGTGGCCGGGTGTCACCCAAAGTGTTGAGCACAACGGCTTAGGCTTTGGCTATAAGTGGAATATGGGTTGGATGAACGATAGTTTGCATTACATGCAGCACGACCCTTTATACCGTCAGCATCATCATCACGAAATGACTTTTTCGATGGTATACGCTTTTAGTGAAAACTATATATTGCCATTAAGCCACGATGAAGTAGTCCACGGTAAAGGATCGTTAATTGAAAAAATGCCAGGCGATGATTGGCAGAAATTTGCTAATTTACGCGCTTACTACGCATTTATGTGGGCACATCCGGGTAAAAAACTCTTGTTTATGGGCGGTGAAATTGCACAGCGAAAAGAGTGGGGACACGATCATTCTATCGATTGGCATTTACTTGAGCACCAAAGCCATAACGGTATAAAGCACACCGTAAAAGCGCTCAATACCGTTTATAAAAACCAACCCGCATTGTATGAGTTAGATTCGAGCGCGGCTGGTTTTACCTGGATAGATAACAATAATAATCAGCAGAGCATTTTAAGCTTTGTTCGCTATGCTAAAAACGCAAAAGACTTTGTGGTTGTTATTGCTAATTTTACCCCCGCGTCATATGAAAACTACGTTATTGGCGTACCGAGTAAAGGGCGTTATAAAGTTGTTTTAAATACAGACGATACTCAGTTTTTTGGCTCTGGCGTTGAGGTAACTAAAGATTCATCGCAGATAGTTCAGGCAATAAATGAATCAAATCATGGCTTTAAACACAGTATTTCAATTGCCATTGGTGGCTTAACAACTATTTACTTACAAAAGGTTGATGATGAGTAACCAATTTGATGTAGCCCCCGGTAATGTAGAACCGCTAGGTTCTAGTGTTATTAATAATGGGGTTAACTTCGCGCTTTATGCGCCAGGTGCAAGCCAAGCCTATGTGTGTTTGTTTGATAAAAGTGGCCATTCAGAAATCCTAAAAATGGCGATGAATATCAACGAAGGGGGGGGTTGGAGTATTCATATTTCGCCATTAAGCGCAGGCGCACTTTATGGCTTTAGAGTTGAGGGTGAATATAACCCTAAAAATGGTCAACTATTTAACGAAAATAAGCTACTTATAGACCCGTACGCAAAAGACTTGTTTGGTGAGTTTACTTGGAGCGAACGCCATTACGGGCAAATGCCAATTGGCACTAAAAGCACCGTAAATAATGCCATTGATATACCTAAATCAAAAGTAGCGGCTCCTACTTTGTATGCGGATAAAAAGCCAAACCACCGTTGGTCAAACACGGTTATTTACGAGTGTCATGTTAAGGGCACAACGTGTCGTCATCCTAAAATCCCTAAATCTCTTCAAGGAAAGTTTTTAGGGATAAGCCACCCAAGCTTTATTGAGCACTTACAAAGCTTTGGCGTTACAGCAGTTGAGCTTTTACCTGTTCATTCATTTATTAGTGAGCAATTTTTAACAGGAAAAGGGCTGCAAAACTACTGGGGTTATAACACGCTTAACTTTTTTACCCCTCATAAAGACTATTTGGTAAACGACGATATAAACGAGTTTAAGCAAATGGTGCAAGAGCTTCATGCAGCCGACATAGAAGTTATTTTAGATGTTGTTTATAACCATACAGCAGAGGCGGGGGCAGATGGCCCTATATTATCGCTAAGAGGCTTTGATAACTTAGCGTATTACCGCACAGTAGAGGGGCAGCCTGATGTATATATAAACGATACCGGCTGTGGCAATACCATAAATATTGACCACCCTAAAACACTGCAACTTGTACTTGATAGCCTTCGTTATTGGGTTGAGGTAATGGGGGTTGATGGTTTTAGGTTTGATTTAGCGACCATTTTAGGTCGCTCAAAAACAGGCTTTAGCTCCGCACATACTTTTTTACAAGTGGTAGCTCAAGACCCTGTGCTAAACAAGGTTAAGCTAATAAGCGAGCCGTGGGATATCGGCCCTGGTGGCTATCAGTTGGGTGCATTTCCGCCGCCGTGGCGAGAATGGAACGATCAATACCGCGATGTAATTAGGCGTTTTTGGCAAAGTGAAAAAGGCATTATAGCAAGCGTTGCAAAACGTTTGCATGGATCGTTTGATATTTTTGAGCACAGCCAGCGCGGACCACTCAATAGTATTAACTTTATAACGAGTCATGATGGTTTCACGCTTGCTGATTTAGTGAGTTATGAGGAAAAACATAACGAGGCTAATGGTGAACAAAACAGAGATGGGCACAGTGCAAATCATTCGTTTAACTGCGGAGTTGAAGGCTTTACCAGTGACTCAAAAATAAACGCACTGCGTTTGCAACAACAAAAGAACTTTTTACTTACTTTAATACTCTCAAAAGGTGTTCCCATGATTGCCGCTGGCAGCGAAATGGCGCACTCTCAAGGGGGTAATAACAATGCTTATTGCCAAAATAATCGCACTAGCTGGCTTGCCTGGAAAGATTCTCAACTTAATCATTCGCTAACACGATTTATTGATGATGCTTTAAAAATTAGACGCGGGCACAGTGCGTTCAAACACAGTGTATTTTTAGATGATATAGACGAGCGTTTTACCGTTAAGTGGTTTACCGAACAAGGTAAAACCATGACCGACGCTCATTGGCATGAAGATACCAGACAGTTTTTAATGTATAGCTTACTTGATAAGCAAAACAATCATGCATTACTGATGGTATTTAATGCCAGTAAAAAAACAGTTTTTTGCCAAATGCCGCCTTCGCCTATTAATGCGCCGTGGCAAATGGTTTTATCAAGTGTAAATAATGCATCTGTGAGTAGTAATGAAGATGTGATGGTTGAAATTTCAGCACAAAGTAGTTGGGTTTTTAGTGCTAATTTAGAGGATGTAAGTCATGGCTAAACAAAGTGAACAAGTGTGTGTAGTAAAGGGCTGGCAAGAAGGTCCTGTTATAGATGAAAGTACGCTTAAAGATGACTTAACACGGCATTTTTATTATACCCTAGGTCGCGATAAGGTCGGCGAATCAAGACTGTATTTATACCATGCTTTAGCGCTGACTATTCGCGACAGACTTGTTGCCCGCTGCAGAGAAACGAATCAACAAATTAAGCAAGAGAAACGCCGCAAAACGGCTTACCTTTCTCTTGAATTTTTAATGGGACGTGCGCTAGGTAATGCAATACTAAACCTAGATTTAGACGACCAAGTTGCTGCTGCATTACAAGAATACTGCACAACAGTAGAAACGCTTGAAGATGCCGAGCACGACGCAGGTTTAGGTAACGGTGGTTTAGGCCGCCTAGCTGCTTGTTTTTTAGATAGTTGTGCAAGTCTAGCGTTACCTGTCATTGGTTATGGCCTTCGTTACGAATACGGCATGTTTAACCAATCAATCAAAGATGGCAATCAAATTGAGCAACCAGATAATTGGCTACGCGAAGGACACCCGTGGGAGCTAAGCGCACCAGAGCACGCTAAACGTGTGAAATTTGGTGGCTACGTGCAAAGTTACACAGATAAATTTGGCCGAGAGCATCGCCAGTGGATGAGTTCACAAGATGTATTAGCAGTCCCTTACGACGTTCCTGTCCCGGGTTATAAAAACAATATTGTAAATACGTTACGCTTGTGGAAATCAGAAGCGACGGATGAATTTAACTTAACCGAATTTAATGCCGGTAGTTACTCAGAAGCCGTTGCACAAAAAAACCTAGCTGAACAAATTACCATGGTGCTGTATCCAAATGACAGCAGCGAAAATGGTAAGGAGCTTAGGTTGCGCCAACAATACTTTTTATCATCTGCGAGTATTCAAGATGTAGTAGATCAATGGGTTTCTCAACATGGCGAGAGTTTTAGTGACTTTGCTGATTTTCATGTTTTTCAGTTAAACGACACGCACCCAAGTATTGCCGTTGCAGAGCTGATGCGCATTTTAATTGATGATTACGAACTTGACTGGAACGATGCTTGGCAAATCACTACTAAAACAATGGCCTATACAAACCATACGCTACTTCCTGAAGCGCTTGAAAAGTGGTCAGTTTCGTTGTTTTCAAAGCTATTGCCACGTATTTTAGAAATAGTTTACGAGATAAACGCACGCTTTTTAGCACAAGTAGCACAGCAATGGCCGGGTGATGTTGAAAAACAACGTGCCTTATCGTTAATTGAAGAGGGCGACGAGCCGCAAATTCGTATGGCTTATTTAGCCATTGTAGGTAGTTACTCTGTAAATGGCGTAGCAGCACTGCATACCGAACTGTTAAAAGCGGGCTTATTTAAAGAGTTTTACGCGCTTTGGCCAGATAAGTTTAATAACAAAACAAATGGTGTTACCCCAAGACGTTGGCTTGCACATTGTAATCCCGTTTTAAGTAAATTAATCAGCGAAAAAATTGGTCATGGCTGGGTTAAAGACTTTTCAACTATTAGTGACCTACGCCGCTTTTTTGATGACAAAGCATTTCATGGGCAATGGCAAAACGCTAAACGTGAAAACAAACAACGTTTAGTTGATTTAGTTAAGGCGCGCTGCGATGTAGATTTTGATGTATCAATGATGTTTGACGTACAAGTAAAGCGTATTCACGAATATAAACGTCAGCTATTAAACATACTTCATGTGATTCATTTATACGACCGTATTCGCCGTGGTGATACACAAGGGCTTGTTCCTCGCTGCGTTTTATTAGGTGGTAAGGCAGCGCCTGGTTATTACATGGCTAAAAAAATTATTAAGCTTATTAATAACGTGGCAGAGGTTATAAATAAAGATCCGTTAGCGGCCCCGTATTTACGCGTCGCCTTTTTACCTAATTATAATGTAACCGCTATGGAAGTGATTTGTCCTGCAACCGATTTGTCAGAGCAAGTATCTACCGCAGGTAAAGAAGCATCTGGTACTGGCAACATGAAGTTTATGATGAATGGTGCATTGACGATAGGCACGCTAGATGGTGCTAACATTGAAATTAGGGACGCTGTTGGCGCAGATAATTTCTTTTTGTTTGGCGCACAAGCGCATCAAATTGATGATATTAAATCGCGCTATAATCCTGAGCATTTAATCGCGCAAAATAGCGATTTAAATAATGTAATGCAACTACTCGAAAGCGGTCATTTTAACTTGTTTGAGCCGTGCTTATTTGACGATATAACCAATGCAATTAAAAGCCCGCACGATCCATGGCTTGTTGCGCACGACTTTGAAAGTTACGTAGCAGCTCAAAAAGAAGTAGATAAAGCGTACGCAGATCAAACCTACTGGACACAAATGAGTATTTTAAATACGGCAGCCAGTGGAATGTTTTCAAGTGATAGAACCATAAGCCAATACAGTGAAGACATTTGGCATTTAGAACCCCTCAATATTAGTGAAACAGACTTAACGACAACTAAAAGCCATGCCACTAACAGCCTAGACTAAATGGAGAGAGTATTATGCCTAATTATGCAAATCGCTACATAAGTAGCTTAACCCGAGAAACTTACGCGTTAATACTGGCAGGGGGTCGCGGCTCTCGTCTGCATGAGCTAACCGACTGGCGAGCAAAGCCCGCAGTTTACTTTGGTGGTAAGCATCGAATTATCGATTTTCCACTATCAAACTGTATTAACTCGGGTGTGAGACGCGTTGGTATCGCCACACAATATAAGTCGCATTCACTCATTCGCCATGTAAACCGCGCGTGGGGGCACTTTAAAAAAGAGCTGGGTGAGTCGGTTGAAATACTCCCTGCATCTCAGCGTCAAGGCGATGATTGGTACTGTGGAACCGCAGATGCAGTTTTTCAAAATATAGATATTATTCGTCACGAATTGCCTAAATATGTAATGATTTTATCAGGAGATCATGTGTATCGCATGGACTATGGTGCTTTACTGGCTGAACACGTGCAAAAAGGCGCTGATATGACCGTATGTTGTATTGAAGTGCCCGTAGAGGAAGCCGCAGATACGTTTGGTGTAATGACCGTTGATGAGCAAAACAGAGTGTGTCGTTTTGATGAAAAACCAGCCATGCCTAGCTCTGTACCGGGTAAGCCAGGTACTTGTTTAGCATCAATGGGGAATTACATTTTTAATACTGAATTTTTGTTTGAGCAACTTAAAAAAGATTCTGAAAATGAAGGCTCAGGCCGCGACTTTGGCCACGATATTATTCCGGCGATTATAGAAGAGCATAATGTATTTGCTTTTCCGTTTAGAGATCCAGACCAAGAAGGGCAACCTTATTGGCGCGATGTAGGTACGCTAGACTCGTTTTGGGAAGCTAATATGGAGCTGGTAATGCCAGAGCCACAACTCGACTTATACGATCCAACGTGGCCAATATGGACATATCAAGAGCAACTACCACCTGCTAAATTTATTTTTGATGACGATGACAGACGCGGAATGGCATTAGACTCTACCGTGTCGGGTGGGTGTATTATTTCGGGCTCTGCAGTAAGAAAGTCTTTATTGTTTTCTAATGTGCATGTTCGTTCTTTTTGTACCATTGAGCAGTCGGTAATTTTACCTGGTGCAGTTATAAACCGAGGTTGTAAAATTAAGCGTGCAATAATAGATAGAAGCTGTGAAATACCTGCAGGTCTTGAAATCGGTTTTGACAAAAAAACAGATGAAGAAAACGGCTTTAGGGTCTCTAAAAAAGGCATCGTTCTTGTTACCCGTGATATGCTCACTGAGCTTGCAAAAAAGTTAGAGCGCCAAGCGCGTGAGAATAAAAAGCTAGCGTAAAATACGTTAAATATTAAGCACGACAACAAAGCTTGCTCATTCATGAGCAAGCCCACACAGGTCTAAAGGAAGTAGTAAATTAATGCATGTATTAATGGTTGCAGCAGAAAATGACGCGTTACCAGGCGCAAAAGTAGGCGGTGTGGCAGATGTAGTACGCGATGCCCCAAGGGCGCTCGCAAAGCAAGGTATAACGGTTGACGTTGTTATTCCTGACTACGGGTTTGAGCCGCTTGAGCGTATTTATATAGGTGAAGTAACCGTTGCATTTAATGCTCAACCGCATGTATTAACAGTTTTTGAAGTACAACAAGCCCAAAATAATGTAAGCCAAATTGTTATTAGCCACCCGCTATTTAGTGAATCAGGTAGTGTATATTGTAATGATGCACCGGGGAGGCCTTTTGCAACCGATGCCACAAAATTTGCTCTATTTAATGCAGCTGTCTGCGAAGCATTATTACAAGGTGTATTAAAGCGCCCTACAGCGCTACATTTACATGATTGGCACAGCGCCTGCGTTGCAGTTTTACTTAAGTTTGAGCCACGTTATAGCTCACTTAATACCTTACCGATTGCCTACACAGTGCATAATATTGCACTGCAAGGTATAAGACCTTTTAAACACGACGACTCAAGCTTAGAGGCATGGTTTCCGTCACTTAGTTATAATGGCCAGCAACTATGCGACCCGCGTTACCCTCATTGCTTTAATCCTATGCGCAGTGCAATAAATCTTTGCGATAAAATACATGTTGTATCACCAACCTACAGCCAAGAGGTACTTGAACCTAGCAATTACGAGCATGGTTTTTTTGGTGGTGAAGGGCTTGAGCAAGATCTTCAAAACGCAGCAAGGCAAGGTAAGCTTGTTGGTATTTTAAATGGCTGTGAATACCCAAGTAACACTTTAGAAGAGGCTACAATCGCTGATTTTTATAGCCAAGCAGAAAACACATTGTTTGGTTGGATGGCAAATAGCGAGCAGTTACAAAGCGGCTATTATATTGCTCATCAACGACTACAACAATTTAAAGCTGTGGCTAATGATGGGCCACTAGTCACAAGCGTTGGCCGGCTTACAGAGCAAAAGGTTTTGTTATTGTGCCAGCAGGTAAATGGAACTTTAGCGATTGATAAAGTGTGCCAAGTAATTAATGAATATAACGGCAGGCTTATTGTTTTAGGCTCGGGTGACAAAGAACTCGAGAGCATATTTACAAAAGCAATGGCACGTAATTCCAATCTTTTATTTTTGAAAGGTTATGGTCAAGGTGTTGGCGATTTAATGTATCAATTAGGTGACTTATTTTTAATGCCAAGCTCATTTGAACCTTGCGGTATTAGCCAAATGCTAGCAATGCGTGCGGGGCAACCGTGTTTAGTTCACAGTGTTGGCGGACTAAAAGATACAGTTAAACACCACGAAAATGGTTTTAGCTTTAATGGAGATACGTTAGCAACGCAAACGAGTAATTTAATTAGCTGTTTAGACGAAACTCTCTTAATTAAAAAGCAAAATCCTAAAAAGTGGCATAAAATTAAGCACAGCGCAGAGCAAATGCGTTTTTCGTGGCCACAAGTGGCAACTGATTATATAACAACCTTATACCGGTAAATCGTTGCTGTACTTTAAAGTTTAGTGACAAATGTACCTGCTTAGGGTTTAATTACTTAGTATTATATAAAAACTAAGAAGTAGGTAATGTGTCTGTATTTGTTGCAAGGCAAGCAATATTCAATCGAAGTAAAAAAGTAGTAGCCTATGAGCTACTTTTTCGTGATAGTCCAAAAAATTATTTTCCAGATATTGCAGAAGGCCAAGCAACAGCAAGGCTTATTATGGAAAATCAATTAAATTTAGGTACACGCCATATTACATCAGGCAAAAAAGCGCTTATTAATATAGGACCAGAATCATTAAAACTCGATTTATGTGCTTTCCTACCATGCCAAGACGTTGTGATTGAGTTACTCGAAACCATAGAACCCACCGACGATAACTATGAACTATGCCGAGGTTTATTTCATAGTAACTACAAACTCGCACTCGATGACTTTGTATATAAACCACAGTGGGATCGTTTTTTAAAGCTTGTGAAGCTCATTAAATTTGATATTGCAATTACACCTCTTAGCGAAATACAGCCCATAATTAATAAGTTACAAGCGCATAAACAAATAAAAATACTAGCGGAAAAAATAGAAACCCAAGACGATTACAAGCTCGCCTTTGATATGGGATTTGATTATTTTCAAGGCTATTTTTTTGCAAAACCCACCATGATCAAACAAAATGACATTGACTATAACTATGGTTTAGTCGTCGCTATTTACGCCGAAATAATGAAAACAAGTCCAGATATAAAAGCTATATCGGGTCTGTTTGAGCTTGATGCTGCACTTGCATATAAATTGCTGCGTTTAATAAACAGCGGTGTGTTTCCTATACAAAGCCAAATATCGTCACTCAAGCAAGCGCTTGTGTATTTAGGGCATGAACGCCTTAAAAAGTTTGTGAGCCTTATTGTTACTGCTCATACCGCAGGTAAAAAACCGGCAGAGCTAATGCAAGTGTGTGTTGTACGCGCACGTTTTTGTGAGTTATTAGCAAAAAAGGTTAATAAGAGCCAGCCAGGCGAAGCATTTTTAACCGGATTATTTTCACTGCTCGATGCAATCCTTGATCAACCCATGAGCTTACTTGTTGAAAAGCTCCCTTTTCCTGATGAAATAAAAACGGCATTATTAGGGGATAAAAACACACTGTATTATATTTTAAATGTTGTTAAAGCATACGAAACAGGAAGCTGGTGGGCACTTGAGCAAGCGGTACTTTTGCTAAATATAGATAGTGCTATACTACCTCCACTTTACCAGCAGTCAGTCGATTGGGCTGACAGTTATAAGAATAATATTTAACGGATAATAGCTTTAATGCGCAATTATAATATGGACTTTATTCGCGGCGTTGCCGTGCTTGGCCTAGTTTACATGAATGCTTACGCCTTCGGCCTTTTTGAATACGGGTATACCTCTTTAACTAATCCTCCTGTTAGCGACTCAATTATTCACACCTTTAGCAGCGTGTTTGTAGATGGGCGTTTTAGAACGCTGTTTAGTTTGCTTTTTGGCGCCGGGCTTTACATTCAATGGCAACGTTATAAGTCTGAGGTGCAATTAAAAAGTAGGCTTTATTGGTTAATACTCTTTGGTTTAGCGCACGGGTTTTTACTTTGGGCAGGTGATATTTTATTTGTTTACGGTGTATCTGGCTGGTTTGTTATTAAATATTTAGAGAGTGATAGCAACGTACTTTTAAAAAGAGGACTTGAGTTTATTTTGTTATCGGGTGTAGCTACCGTGCTTGTTATATCTAGCGTACCCGATGAAGTGATTTACCGCGATTCAGCACAGTTTATAGATTTATATAACCCACACTATATTGATTACTTTATTAGTAACCTCGCCATGAACACATTGATGCTTGTTATGGTGCCAATAATGATAATGTGGATGTGCGTGGGTCTTATGCTCATTGGTATTTATTTATATAAACAAGATGTTTTTAGTAAAGGCTTAACGACTCAGCAATTAATAATTTGCGTTGCAATAACCATTATTTTTTGTGGTGTTAGGCTTTATGCATCACAGCTTAGTGGCAGCTTAGGGTATGGAGTGCAAGAATTTGTAAATATGTTTGCGGCGCTAGGTATGGCTACGCTTTATATTCATTTAATTGTTAAATTTTGCAATAACAAGGCACACGTCGGCACGCTTATTCAACAAGCAGGGCGCTTAGCATTTACTTTATATATTAGCCAAACACTCATGCAATTATTGTTATATAAAGTGCTATTTACGCACTGGGTACTCAGTTTTGATCGTATTGATTACTGGTTAGTAGCAACGGGTTTAGTTGTGCTGCAGCTCATATTTACCTTTATATACAGCCGCTATTTTAATCAAGGTCCGCTTGAATATGTATGGCGTAAATTAACGAAAGCAAAAATTAGTGCTTAAACGTCTATAAATAGTAAATTAGGGGCGAAAAAATAGTGTGGGTGGTTTACACTACTCGCCTTAAAAATTACTACGCTATAAGTGCCATGACCGAATTAAAACGTTTAAATAAATTTATTAGTGAAACAGGATTTTGTTCACGCCGCGAAGCCGATAAATATATTGAGCAAGGTCGTGTCAGCGTTAATGGCTACTCACCAGGAATGGGCGTAAAAGTAGCCGCTACCGATGTTGTATTAATTGATGGTAAGCCGCTTAAAGCCACGCCAAAGCGCGTTTACATTGCCTACAATAAACCCGTTGGTATAACGTGTACTACCGAAAGTAAAATTCAAAGTAATATTATTCGCGCGGTAAATTATCCTACGCGTATATTCCCAATAGGGCGCTTAGATAGACCGTCTGAAGGGCTTATATTTTTAACTAACGAAGGCGATATCGTTAATAAAATTTTACGTGCGGGCAATAATCACGAAAAAGAATACGTTGTTACGGTAGATAAACCGCTTAATCGTCAGTTTGTTACAAAAATGGCGAATGGCGTGCCTATCTTAGATACCGTTACTAAAGAATGTAAAGTAACGCAAAGTGGCCCCAAAGAATTTAAAATAGTACTTACTCAAGGTTTAAATCGTCAAATACGCCGCATGTGTGAATACTTAGGCTACGAAGTGGTAACCTTAAAACGTACGCGCATAATGAACGTAACACTTAAAGGTTTAAAAGTAGGGCAGTGGCGTCACTTGTCAGATATTGAAATGGCGCAAATAAACGATTCGATTTCTGATTCTGGCAAAACCCAAGAGCACTCGGTTGATACTAATAAGCAATCAGAAAATAATGCACCTTTAGCACCTAAAAAACGTGATTTTCAGGGCGAAAACCCTCGACGCTTTAATAATGGTGATCGAAATAATGAGCGTAGTACTGAGCGAAATACAAATCGTAACTCTGAGCGCAGCAACGCTAACGGAGAGCGCAAAAATGAGCGCAGTAATACTCCTTACCAAAAGCGTTCTACAACGTATGTGGGTAAGCCAAAAAGCATTAAAGAGAACAAGTCGTCTAATGCTAAATCAGACTCAAAACCAAGTTCGGACCGTATTCTCAGTCTAAAAAAATAATGTGCAGCTAAGTGGTATTCTACTACCACTGTATTTCTTGTACTATATTACCAAGTGGGCTTTTAACGCCCACTAAGTTTATGTTGTTATTTTGCAAACTCACCAATCTACCTTTATCTAAATACCATCTAAAAGTGTGCTTTTTATAGCTTTTTAAATCCAGTACAGTCAGTTTTGCGCAACTGTATTCATAATCAGTTGGGCAAGTACCTACTTCGAGTAACTGATATTCTTGCTGCCATATATTATCGCCGTATTTATTAGCCAGTAACTTTACTGAAATACATACTGACGTCCACAACCATAAGTAAATTAAAATAGGTAAACCGATTGGTATAAATACTGAACGGAATTTCCCGTGCTCAACAATATAATCTTTAACCGTATGTTTAAATTCAAAGTTATTATTGTATTTTTTATATAAGTGCCTAAATAAAGCAACCGATAACACGATCGTCATTATTGGAAATAACGTAAATGTTAAGGTGTTATATATACCGTTGGGAATAAAAGCGGGATCGGCTTGTTCATCCCATGCAAGTAAAACCAGCGGAGGTGCTGTTACTAAAAGTAATAAGGCGCTGTTGAATAGTTGTTTAAAGGTCACAGGTATTCACTTATAAAATGCTGCTTGTATAAAGCCCAAATTAGCGCTTAATGTTTAGCTATTGAATGCTAAAGCCAATATAAAATAAGAGTATACCTAAATAAATTGTAATCGCCGATAACGAGTTTTTAGAGCGCAGGCGCTTAACAAGGTCGCGTGTGCCATCAACCATACCGGAAATAACCAGTAGTATGCCCCCTGTAAAACGGTAGTTGTTTAAGTTCACGTTACCACTATCGTCAGTTATAAAGCGTAAATAACCAAAAAGTATAAAAAGACTGCCTGCTATTAGTACTGCAATTTTAAAGTTTTCCAAGGCTTTTCCATAATATTGAGTTAGATATTAAAACGCCACTGAGTCTAGTCAGTGGCATTTAACTATATTACGAATTTAGTATTTATCCATATTTACTTTGCAAAACCACCTAGAGGCTTTAATAGAAGTGGTGACAGTGCAGCATGTTTATCGGTTAGTTCTTTAGGTAAATCACCCAAATGAACCATACGTGTTGGTGTTGCTGCAGCAATCCAGCGCTCTGCATGATCATCCCAGTTTTGAATGTGGATATGCGATGCTTCTAAATCTCTAAAGCGCTCATAAACCATAATATCGCCATCGTCAGACATGTAATATTGGTAATTTAGTGTACCAGGCTCTGTTTTTGCACGTTCTACTTGTGAATTCATTACTTCACGAAAGGCATCTAACTGGCCAGGGTTTAGCTTGGCTTCAACAATCCAGCCAAAATTATCAAATGTCGTATCACCGTTTTTGTTAATTTGACTCGTTTGTTCTTCTTCGCGAGAAAAGCCACCAAATGGTTTTAGCCAAAGAGGGCTTAAAGCCGCATGACGCTCACGAACATCATCAGGTAATTCGCCTAAATGCACCATGCGTGTAGGTGCAGCCGCCGCCATCCAACGTGCTGAATGATCGTCCCAATTTTCAATATGTTCGTGTGAAGAGTCTGCATCAGCAAAGCGTTCGTAAACTAAAACATCGCCAGCATCAGACATATAATATTGATAATTTTTAGTGCCAACTTCATTAAGTGCGCGATTAACTTGTGAATTCATCACCGCTTTAAAGTTTTCAAGTTCACCAGCATTAAGTTTAGCTTCTACTATCCATCCAAAATTTTTAAACATGACTTTCTCTACTTAAATAAATTGCCTCTGTATAAGTGAGGCTAAAAAGTTAAAGGCAATTTCTATCGCCCTAGTTAGCATACCTATCGCTTAATTGGTAAGTGCTTAGATAACGAAGCTAAGTGTACAGAGTATTTAAATATTGATAATAATCGCATTTACTTAATCAGTTTATAGTAAATGTATATAATAGTGGTTAGCCTATTTTGCAGGCCATTTAAATTTTTAAGTTAAAATTGCTTTATAGACGTGTTGTTAAGCTATTTACAAGTACACTTAGTTATATGAAGGGTAAGCTGTTAAGATGCGCCGTCTTAATAATGTAGAAAGGTTATAGAAGTAACATGTCAAAATTTTTCTTTATGGGTAAGCCCGACATAATGGGTAAAAATAACAGTAATGGATTTGCGCCAAATCGTACCGCAAAGGTAGGCACAGAGTTGCACCCGTTAACGCTAATTGTAAACTCAGCTGAACGACAATCAGAAATAGAAGCAATACTAGAAGAGCATTCGCTGTTTGCTTCAATTGAAGTTAAAGCAGACGTACCAGAAGATATTCGCGAACTAGACTTTGCGCTTAGCAAGTCAACACCACAAGTATTTGATAAAGTACCAGAGCGTAACGCACCTTGTGTATGTGGTAGCGGCAAAAAATATAAGAAGTGTTGCGGTTAGTTTCTTAACAACTAAATATGTAGCCTTTCTTTTTTCATCGGTATTAAATAAAAATGCCACAGGATTTTGAGCCTGTAGCATTTTTTAATGTTAACCAATTATATGTTTAACTACTTACGTGGCTCGTAATCAATTCTAAATATAACCGTGTAAAGTACTGGCACTACAATGAGGGTTAGTATGGTAGCAAAGCCTAAACCAAACATAATCGTTACCGCCATTGACTGAAAAAACACGTCAAATAACAGCGGGATCATACCCAAAATAGTCGTTATAGCTGCCATTGCAACTGGTCGCACACGGCTCACACCAGAGTCAAACACGGCTTCATAGGGCGATTTACCTTCCCTTAATTCAAGATTTATTTGATCAACTAATACAATACCGTTTTTAATTAGCATACCGCTTAAGCTTAACAAACCAAGTAGCCCCATAAAGCTAAACGGCGCATTCATAGCTAACAAACCCGCGCTTACACCAATAATAGCCAACGGCACAGTTGCCCAAATAACAAGTGGCTGTTTGAGCGAGTTAAAAAGTAGTACGGTTACTGCAAACATAGCTAAATAACCCAGCGGTAATGAGCCAAATATTGCTTTTTGCGCCTTGCTTGATGACTCAAACTCGCCGCCCCATTCTAGTTGGTAACCACGCGGTAGTTCCATGTTCTCTATCGGACCGCGAATACGGGCAAATAGTTTTGCAGGTGTTTCATCCCCTAATACATTATTATCGGCCATTACTGTAATAGTACGTTTGCGATCGCGGCGCATTATTAGGCTGTCTTCCCACTGCACATCAAATTCGTCTACAACTTGAGTCACTGGTACAAATACACCAAGAACTGGGCTGTATATTTGAAGGTCGTGTACGCTTTCTACGTTTAAGCGCTCGTTAGCAGGAGAGCGAGCAATAATGGGTAGCAATTGCGTGCCATCGCGATATACGCCCACTTGTTTACCCGATAAGCTCGTTAGTAATACATTGTCTAAGTCTGATTTACTAATGCCTAATCGACGTGCTTTTTGCTCGTTAAATTGCGGGCGAATCATTTTAGTACGTGCGCGCCAGTCATCACGAATATTATAGGCGCCATCGTCGCTACCAATCAATTCTTCGGCTGTAGCAGCGAGTTGTCTTAAAATAACAGGATCAGGGCCCGAAAAACGTGCTTCTATTTTTGCATCAGTAGAGGGGCCAATTTCCATCGGTTTAATTTTAAGCTGTGCAGAGAGTGCATGATTGCTTGAGTAATCACGCACTGTTTGCATTACAGTTGCTACGGCTTCTCTGTCGGCAACACGAATAATTAATTGCCCGTACGCGGGATATGATTTTTCTGGCGCGTAGGTAAGCATAAAGCGCGGTGCACCTTGGCCTGTTGTACTTGTTACTTCTTCAACAAGGTCTTCTTTTTGTAAAAACTCTTCAAGTTTTTTAACGCCCTCAAGGGTTGATCGAATATCAGAGCCTTGCTCTTGCCAGTAATCTACATAAAACATAGGTGTATTAGAGGCAGGAAAAAACGACTGTTTTACAGAGCCAAAACCAATAACCGCAGTACACAGTAAAACAACCATTAATATAAGCGTGGTTTTTCTAAAGTGCAGCGCTAAATCTAAAATCGCTTTGTAACCATTAAAAATAAAGCCTTTGTATGGGTCTTCATCTTCTTGGCCTTCTTCGTTTTTAAATTCGTTTTCTTTAAACATTAAATTGGCAAAAAATGGCGTTAGCGTAATGGCTGTTATCCAGCTTAATAAAAGCGAAATAAACAACACCCAAAACAAGCTACCGGCAAATTCACCACTGGCATCAGAGCTTAAACCAATTGGCGCAAATGCAGTTACTGCAATAACTGTTGCACCTAGTAAAGGCCATTTTGTTTGCTCAACAATATTAACAGCCGCTTTGAGTTTTGTTTGGCCACGTTTGAGGTTTATCAGTATGCCTTCGGTGACGACTATTGCGTTATCGACCAGCATACCAAGAGCAATAATAAGTGCCCCAAGCGATATACGTTGCAAGTCGATAGCAAACAACTTCATAAATATAAACGTACCCAGTACAGTAAGCAGTAAAATACCACCAATTAAAATGCCGCTTTTTAAACCCATAAATAACAGCAGTACAACAATAACAATCGCAATGGCTTCAAGTAAGCTGATAATAAAACCATCAACCGATTTTTGAACCTCTTGTGGTTGGTTGTATACCGAATTTATGTGAATACCATGAGGGCGTTGATATTCAAGTGATGCTAAATGCTCGTCTATGTTTTTACCCACATCAACCACGTTAACACCCGACATAAACGACACGCCAATAAGTAAAGCTTGCTGAGAGTTATAACGAATAATGTTATTTGGTACTTCTGCGTACTCTCTGTAAACCTTTGCTACATCGCCTAAATAAATAAGCTCATTGGCACCTGATTTTGAAATTAATAAGGTTTCGAGCTCTTTTACATCTTTAAATTCACCAGTAGGATGCAAGCGAATTGATTCATCGCCCACGCGAATTTTACCCGCGTTAGATACCGTATTTTGCGATTGCAATAACTGGAATATATGGCTTGGCGCAATACCTAATTGAGCGAGTTTACGCGTAGAAACTTCAACCATTACTTGCGCTTGTTGTTGGCCCGCAACGGTTACTTTACTAACGCCTTTAACCAATACCAGTTCGCGCTTTAAAAAATCGATGTAATCTTTAAGCTCATCATACGAATAACCATCGCCGGTTACCGAATACATAACACCGTAAACATCGGCAAAGTCGTCCAAAATAGTGCTTGGGTAAACACCACTGGGTAATGACGGAGAAAGGTCGTTAATTTTACGACGCATTTCATCCCAAATTTGGCGAAGCTGTTCTTTACGATAATTGCTTTTCATTTCTACAGAAATTTGTGATTTACCGTTAGATGAAATAGACGTAACGTAATCGACATAAGGCAATTGCTGAATCGCGTTTTCAATCGGAAAAGTGACTTCTTCTTCAACTTGCTGCGGCGAAGCGCCAGGGTACATGGTAATAACCATGGCTTTTTTAAGCGTAAACTCAGGGTCTTCTAGTTGCCCTAAATCAAAGTACGACACACTACCGCCAATTAATAGCAGCAGCGTAAACATCCAACTGATTACTTTTTTCTCTATGGAGAGTTGTGCAAAGCTCATAATTATAAGCCTCGCTCTTTATTCCATGCTCTTACTTTCATGCCTTCTTTTAGTGAATGCACACCGGCAGAAACCACAATTTGGCCTTCTTCAATACCGCTTAATACTTCAATGCCATCGCGGTGCAACTGGCCAACCTTTACAGCTTGTTTATGCACTTGGCTAGTTTTTGAATCAAAAAGCCATACGTAGGCGTTATCTTCAATTGATTCTTGCGGCTCAGAAAACACCGACTCGATAGGTAAGATTGTATAAGCAACTTGCGAGCGCGTTACTTTACTTAAATCAATAAGCACGCTACCCGTCATACCGGCTAGTAAATTAAAGTCCTCAGGTACTGGTAGCGAAAATACAACTTTATAAGTAAGTGTTGCAGGATCTGCTTGGGTATCCCACTCTTTAATATCAAGTATGTATTCTTTGTCGTCAAAGCCATCAAACTTTACAGTAGGGTGGTAATCGGTGCCTTTTTTAAAGCGAGCGACTATTTTTTCAGGAACCTGAATTTCTACGTCCATTAAATCGCGTGTTTCTAAGCGTAATATATTTTGCTTTGCTTGAATATTTTCAAAGTTTTTAACAAACACCTTAGCCACTGTGCCTGAAAATGGTGCGCGTAGTTCACTGTACTCAAGGTTCGTTTGTGCAATTCTAAATGCAGATTCAGCAATTTGCATATTAGCAGTGGCTTGATCTAATTCTGATTGGCTGGTGATTTTTTTCTCAAACAATTGCTCAATACGACCAAGTTGTGATTTTGCCAGTTCAAAGCGTGCTTTACGCTCGTCAAACTGTAGCTGAAAATCTTCTGGGTCTAGCTTTGCTAATAAATCACCTTTTTCAACGTGTTCACCAGCAAGAACCGGAAACTTAATAAGTTCGCCATTTACTCTAAAAGCAAGGTACGAGCCTTGGTTTGCAACAACTTCAGCAGGAAAACTACGAATGTTAGTTTGAGAATCATGACCTATGTTGAATAATTTAACTGGGCGAATGGGCTCTTCTTTAACTTGTTGTTCTGGCTCAGAACAGGCTATTAAGCTAAGTAAAGTCGTTGTTAATAAACATAGACGAAAGAGTTTCATGTCTTCTCCGTTGCAATGATGGCAAAATAATTAAGTGCAGCATACGCTGCAAACATATAAAATAAAAATCATTAAATTTTAGAAACTCAATAAGTTTTACTTATAATGTTGCAGAGTGCTATATGAAGCTGAATCAATTAATAATTTTAGATGCCATAGTGCAAAGCGCGAGCTTAAGCGGGGCAGCACTAAAGCTACATAAAACACAGCCAGCGCTTACACTCGCTATTAAAAATCTAGAAGAAAAAATAGGGTTTGAGTTACTAGACAGAAGTAAGTACCGATTACAGCTTACTGAAAAAGGGCGTATTTTTCATCGCGAAGCGAAGCAACTCTTGCATGCCA